>NZ_LXTU01000032.1:0-75756 GCF_001683935.1 Rothia sp. ND6WE1A
GAAATATCAGAAAAGTAAACGAGCTACTATTTCGAGACGGTATCTCGCGTTTACTTTTCTGGTACCTCATACGAGGTACTCCGTTAAAGCAGATTTCCCCGGCCATCACATGATGACCGGGGAAATCTCTAGCTCAAGGCTCAGCTAAAAGTTTTAGCCTACGGGAGAGTTCACCTTGACGAGTGAGAACAAGTCGCGGGGATCCTCAGGCTCAGCCACAAGGTCAATGAACTGCTGAAGGTCAGAGTCCTTAGTTGCATCTGAGCAGTAGCGCAAAGCAGAGAAGTCAGAGATAGCGAAGCCAACAGAGTCAAACAGGGTGATTTCCTCGTCTGAGCTACGTCCAGTTGCCGCGCCGGTGAGAACCTGCCAGAACTCAGTCACGGGGAAGTCCTCGTCCTTCTGCTGAATCTCACCCTCGATACGAGTCTGCGGCGGGAATTCCACAAAGACGGTGGAGCGATCAAGGATAGCGCCGTCAAGTTCGGTCTTGCCGGGGCAGTCACCGCCGACAGCGTTCAGGTGCACGCCGGGCTTTACCTGGTGGTCGGAAAGAATGGTATTCTGTGCCTTGTCTGCGGTGCAGGTGGTAATGATATCGGCATCGAGAACAGCGTCATCTACCGATTCAGCCACGCGGATATTGAAGCCAAGGGGCTCCATGTTGCGGCGGAACTTCTCGATAGAGGCAGGCTCAATATCGTAGATAGTGATGTCTTCAATACCCAAGAGTGCGCGGAAACCAAGCGCCTGGAATTCAGACTGAGAACCTGCGCCAATCATCGCCATCCGCTTGGAGTTAGGGCGAGCTAGGTATTTAGCAACAAGAGCCGACGCCGCAGCTGTACGAAGAGCAGTCAGCAGAGTCATTTCCGCAAGGAAAACAGGATAGCCGTTATCTACGTCTGCGAGCAAACCAAACGCGGTGACGGTCTGGAATCCACGAGCAGGGTTAGACGGGTGACCGTTGACGTACTTGAAAGAGTAAATCTCATGGTCAGAGGTGGGCATTAATTCAATAACACCGAAAGGGGTGTGGCTTGCCACGCGGGGAATCTTATCGAAACTTTCCCATCGCTTAAAGTCATCTTCAATGTACTTGGCCATTCCGCCAATAATATTTTCAACGCCATCGCGCTGAATCCAGTGAGCCATGCTCGATACGTCAACAAACTGGGTCATGTGTTTTCCTCTCAAAACTCGTTGCACCGGGAAGGAGGCAGAATTTAAGTTTATGGCCAAAAATGTAAAGTCAACATAGGCAGGTTAAGTTAATTTGCATCGAAAATGAACAAAGTGCTAAGTGACAGTTATTATATTGTCATGATTGAGCTCACTGTCTTGGAACATAAACTGATTACGCTTCTTCGTGAAAATAGTCGCACCTCGGTTTCAGCCCTTGCTGAGGAGTTGCATGTTTCTCGTGCGACCGTCACCAAGACAATGGCGCGCCTGGAAAACAATGAAACTATTCTCGGCTACACGGTTCGCACGCATAAACGTCAAGCAACTGGTCTACTTCATGCCACTAGCTGTATTGAGGTGGAGAATCGGACCACCCGTTATGCCATCGCTCAACTTAAAGGAATCCCCGAAATTCGAGCTATTCACACCACTAACGGGGCATGGGATCTCATTGCCGAACTTGAATGTAAAGATTTGCTCGATTTTGACCGTGTGTTACGCAAAATAAGAGAGGTGCAGGGAGTCAGCAATTCGCAAACCTCCCTGCACCTCAATTCAGTAGAGTGCTAGTTATTCACTCTCGTGAAATTCATTGTGTACTCGGGGGGTTTGGGTATGAACTGAATCCGAGCCAGGTGTACGCGCAATGACGGGGAACTCGCCTGTGTAGCCTTCGCGAACTGCGGCAACCTCATAGACACGCTGACGTACGAGGAACCATCCGCCCCATAGAAGTGGAATCACTACCAAGAGTGAGATTAAGGTCCATGTTCCTACCGGGTAATCAAAAGCAATAAGAACCATTACAAGAACGATAAAGACGATAACCGCCCAGTCACTGAACTTACCGCCAGGAGCCCGGTAGCTGGGTCGGCTATAGCGGCCCTCTTTCACCAAGCTCAAGAATTTCTGGTGAGCCAGCACAATAGCTGCCCAGCTTGCCATGGTGCCGATAGCTGCAATGTTTAAAACAATTTCGAATGCCTGCGCCGGCACAAAGAAGTTGAGTGCCACACCAAAGAGTGCCACCACTGCGGTCAACAAAATACCAGCGACGGGGACACCGCCCTTGGACATCTTTGCTGCAAACCGAGGAGCTGAGCCTGCCACAGCCATCGAGTGAAGAATGCGCCCGGTGGAGTACATTCCAGCATTCATAGAGGAGGCTGCCGCAGTAATAACAACTAGCTGCATGATGGGTGCCGCATACTCAAAACCAACTGATTCGAAGAAGGTCACAAAAGGAGATTCATCAGCGGTGTATTGATTGTAAGGAAGAAGCAAGCACAGAAGGATAACGGATCCCACGTAGAACACGGCGATACGCAGAACTACCGTGTTGATAGCACGAGGGATAACGCGCTCTACATCTTGCGCTTCACCAGAGGTGGTGCCCACCAGCTCAATACCTGCGTAGGCGAAGACAACACCTTGAACCACAATTACCGCTGCTAGCAAGCCGTTAGGAAGCATGCCGCCAGCTTGGGAGATGAGTGAGAAACCGGTGGGTTCGCCTGAAGGGCTACCGAAAATCAAGAAGCAGATACCCACGACCATAAAAATCAAGAGCGCGGCAACCTTAATCAGCGCAAACCAGAATTCCATTTCGCCAAAAACCTTAACGGAAACCAGATTCAAGGAAACTACTGCTAACACCACGATAAGCGCTACAACCCACTGTGGAATCGAAGCAATGAACTCGCTATACTGCCCAAACCAAGCAATATAGATAGCAATTGCCGTGGCATCAGCTACCGCGGTCATTGCCCAGTTAAGCCAGTACAGCCAACCCGAAACATAGGCGGCTTTTTCGCCATAAAATTCGCGGGTATAGGAAACGAAAGAGCCCGAAGAGGGTCGGTGAAGAATAAGCTCCCCCAGGGCACGCAGAATGAGGTATCCAAAGAAACCACAGATTGCGTAAATGATAGCTAGAGATGGGCCTGCGCTTTCAAGGCGGCCACCAGTACCCAAAAAAAGACCGGTACCAATAGCAGAGCCAATGGCAATCATCTGAATCTGGCGTGGTCTGAGACCTTTTTGGAAACCTTCTTGCTCATGAGCAAAAGGATCCGGAGGGATACTGCCCTCTACAGAATTCAGCGAAGAATTAGGAGACATCAGGGAACCCCAATCGAACGGCGTGCGCAGGTGCGCAGGGACTTTGGACTTAATTCAAGTTGTTGATTCCCGGTGCAAATGGTCACAACTTTTAGTCAGGCTACTTAGAACTATAACCTGCGGCTCCCTAAAAATGTAGTTTATATCTCATTTTTAATCTTAGACGAGAGACTGTATAGCCCCCTCAATCTCGCTAATAAGCCGCTCCATCGTAGAAATAAAGTATTTTTCTGTGACCGTCTGTCCCTGTTGTAGTAAAGACAATGCTGAGTTTTCAAAAGGGGTAGCATTCAGATTCGCACCGGTGAAAACGCCAAAGGACGAACCTGAATGCGCAGATTCCTTTTCCTTCTCTCGCGTGAGCACAAACCCGTACTGGGTTGATTCGGACCAGCTGATATTCAGCACATAGGTGAGCGAGCCATCCTCAGATACTTGACGCCAGGTGAGGTCGGCGTCGTCCAAATATTCGCCGTCAATTTCAAGCCCTCCCTCATATTCCAGCTCCCAACCGTGCTTGCGGGCGAGTTGAAAGGCGGTTTCTTTGATGCCGGTCTGTTGCTTTTTCATGGGCTTAAGCCTACCGGGCAAAGAAGCTATGCGGTCAGGCCCATTCCCAGCGCAGCCGCGACAATACAGAGAATCGCCTGGGCGAGCCAAGCAAAGATAAACACCCCCGGACGACGAGCGGAGGCGGCAGTTACGGCGTCGACCATCGCAGTGGAGAACGTGGTGAAGCCACCCAAAAAGCCAGTGCCAGCAAGAAGAACAAACGTGTGGACGATGTCGTCGCCAAATAAACCGGCAAGCATCCCGGTTGCACCAGTGAGAGCACCCAGGAGAAAAGAGCCGGTGAAATTTATCAGGAATGTACCCAGAGGTATTCGTTGCCCGAGGGTAGTTTTCTTCGCCGCGCCGTCGAGAGTGAATCGGAGCCATGCACCAGCTCCCCCGCTGATAAATACGCCGAGGAAAAGGAGGAAATTCATAAGCCCTCCCCTACTTTTTTGGTAGCCAAAGACACTCCACGACGTCGTGCGGCGGCAGATCCCAGTCTCGTTCCTAGCAAGCAGACAAGAAGTCCCAGGAGTAGCGTCGTCCCGCTGTAAAACCAAAAAATCTGTGGGTTTTCAGAGAGCAAGCCCACCGACTGCACCGAGAGTGCCGAATAGGTGGTGAAGCCGCCCATGAAACCGGTTCCGAGGAACAAACGGGCAATTTTTCGGCCTCCTTGTTCTGCGCCTAGACCCGTTAAAAAAGCGAGCAAAAAGCCGAGGCAGAAAGCACCCAATACGTTGATTGCCCACGTCATCTGAATAACCGTGAAAGGTAAACCCAGGGTCAGTAGCCAACGTATGCTTGCGCCCAAGCCGCCGCCCAAAAACACGAGCAATCCTGGAGGAAATTTCTGACTTTTCACCCTCCTAATTTATCCTATGTTTCCTCTTCCCTAACCTGCAGGTTCGGACAAAATTGTGCTGGGTGACATCCTTACCCATAAACTCAATACATAGACTTTTCATCATGAGATTTCGATGGCTACATCATTCGGGGCAGAGAGAAACGAGAGAACATGGCACCTTCACCGCAGCGTCTGCACCGTTCAAACACCTCTGACGAGCGCGAACGCGTGAGCCTGCTCTTGAAGGTAGCGCGCATGTACTACGAAGAGGGCGCCACGCAGGCGCAAATCGCTAAGCACGTGGGTTACTCTCGCCCCACCGTGTCCCGGCTTCTGACCGAGGCACGTGAGGAAGGTGTGGTTCACATCCGCATCACCCACCCGCTAGAGCGAGCGATGTCCATAGAGAAAGCACTTGCTGAAAAGTTTGGGCTTATCGGAGCCCGAATTGCTGAGTCTAAGGTCCTTGGAAATCTTACCCAAAACGTAGCGCGATGCGCCGCCGACTACCTCATCGAGACCTCTCCTGAAGATTCCGTGATTACCGTTTCCAACGGGTTCGCAGTGAACGCCACCATCGAGGCGATGCCGCGTATGAACTGGCTGGCCTCCCGCGTGATTCAGGCGATCGGATCGGTCAGCAACGAAGAAGTACAGGTTGACGCATCGGAAACCTGCCGCCGTCTTGCCGGTCAACTCGGCGGGCGCCATATTGCGCTGCCCGCTCCTTTGGTGGTTTCCGCTCCGGAGGTTGCCTATTCGCTCATTCAGAGCCAGCAAGTCGCAGGGATTCTGCACTACGCAGCGACCGCTGACACTGCCCTGGTAGGTATCGGAACTATTGAGGACCGGAAAAAGGGTTACATTTTTGACGGCTACGTCGAAGAAGAAACCAGCGCCATTCTTCAACGTGATGGCGCAGTAGGGCACATTTGCGGTCACCACTTCAACGCCCAGGGTGAGCATATTGTGACGCCCCTTTGTGCCCGCACCATCGGCATTAACCTTAAGCAGATTAGGCGGCTGCCGCGCGTCGTCGGTGTTGCCTGGGGTGAGCATAAGCTCGATGCCATCCGTGGGGCTCTGCGGGGCAAGTTGGTATCGGTGCTGATTACGGACCGGGCGACGGCGGAAGCGCTGCTCGAAGACTAAAATCTTAGGGCTCTCCCCTAGCTACGCAAACTCAATTCGCGCACGCTCAGCCAACTCGGAACGAATCACTCCCGAGCGGGCAAACTCTGCCCAGATGGCGCGCAAAGCCCGTCCTTGCTCCGCCCGTTCGTTCGGGTAGGAGCCCGCGAGTAACTTATCGCCGTCCCAGCAGGAGTTTTCAAATAAAAGAGCAAGCTCGGTACAGTGCGCCGAGTAGTGGTAGTTCAGCGGATGCCCCACCCGCAACACATAGGAAGTGGCGTTTCCGCCAGCGGCTCGATGACGCCGCACAAATCGGCGGGCGGGCTCAATATACATCTCACACGAGCCCTTTTCCACCAAAAACTCAGCAACCTTCCGCGCCATTTTCCCCAGGTATTTCGGCGGTTGAGGCACAAAATATGCCGATTCGCGCATATTAGCACCTATAAGAACATCTACCCGTTGAGCAATCTTTTTCCATGCATCTTCCACCTGCTCAACATTCGGCAAAGGATAGTGCCCGTATAACGTACCAAACGGCATCATCGCCGAATATAAACCGTCATAAATCGGGCTTTGCACGAGCATCTTCCACCCGCGCTCTGCAAAAATTTCTACTGGTGCATCGGCAGGAATGTCAGAGGTCTTCTTCACCATCGCAGCGGCGAGCTTTTGCTTGCGATTCACCAGCTCAATCGGCGCGCTCTGACAAATAGTGCGATGGACTAAACCTTCATCCATCACACCTTCGGCGAGTAAAAGCTGGGTGACCAAATCGCCGCCAGCAGACTGCCCGAACAGGGTTATATTTTCTGAATCCCCACCAAATGCCGAGATATTCTGTTTTACCCAGCGCAATGCCTCCCGCGCGTCCAACAAACCAAGGTTGGCAGGGCGCTCTTTCGAGCCACCCAAAAACCCCAGCAGACCTAGCCGGTAAGTCACCGTAACCACCACAACCTGCTCGTCTGCCACCAAGCGAACAGGGTTATAGCGTGCGCCGTCGCCGCTACCCACCACGTACGAGCCGCCATGAAAATAGACCATGACCGGCAACTTTTCAGAGAGCGCGACGTCGGCAGGGAACACTATAGAGAGATTCTGGCACTCTTCGCTCATCAGTACCGACTGGCGAATATCCCCGTCCTTACCACGCAAAAACTGTGGCGCAGCTGGGGCAGGAGAATCTGCTACAAAAGGATCTCCAAAGTCAGCTAGACGAACTGAATGGGGATAACGAAAACGCTCGGCACGCGCGTAGGGAATACCTGAAGCGCGCACTACAGCGCCGTCTTCCACCGCTAAAAGAGTACCCACTGGAGTCTCAACGGGGCGCATTCCTGAATCCTTCAACATACAACTAGGCGGCGAACTGCTTGCCAATTTCACGGTAGGCAGCACGTGCTTCTGGCATGAGTCGAGCCCCCATGTATCCATGAAAAGCGCGCGGCGCTAAGGTCAGGCTCACGGGCGAGCCAGCACCGACGGCAAGATTGGCAAAGTTGCGAACGTCGGGATACATGATGTCTCGCTTGCCCTGGTAAATGTGTGTTTTCGGAAGGTTTTCTACCGACCCGAAAATAGGGCTGACGCGCGGATCCCGCACTCCCCACGAACCACTCCAGCGGCGTCCAGCTTCAATGAGCGACGGGCGGTTAAGTACCGGATCTTTAATGCCGTGAATTTCGGGGTTGGAAAGCGTGAGGTCGAGCCAGGGATAAAAAAGCAACACATTATCGGGGAGAACCAACCCGCGATCGCGGCGGCTCATCACATACGCCTGAGCCAACCCGCCACCTGCACAGTCACCGGCAATGATTATTTTTCCACCGGTTTCTCGGGCGCTTTTGAGGGCATGGGCGAAGGCGCCGTCGAGTAATGGGTAGGCGTCTTTAGCGCTGTGGTGGGGATCCAGTTGATACATCGGTACCAAAGCAGAGGCGCAGGTTTCTTTCATCAACCGGTCAATGATGCCCCAGTGCATCATGGTTAGAGGTCTTTTGTATTCCCCGCCATGAATATATACCAGTACGTTGGCGCATTTTTCGTTTTCGGGGTCGAGAAAAACTACGCGCGAATCATCCACCTGCCGGTAGTACGCCCCATAGCGGTCATACATAGTAGCCGGCAACTCGGCAGGCTTGGCATTGTGGGTAATGGTCCGAACTGCGTTCCGGGAAGCATCAGAGGTCATACGGTTAATAAGGGAAAGCGCACCAACCGCTGTACGCATGCTAAGCGACATATCGCGCCACCTTTGTTATCAAATCGTTACCTTACACAGTAAGGGGTATTTGCTTCACCAGGGGTGCAAAATTCACCAATAAGGGGGAGAAAGTAAAAAATCAGCCCTGAGAAGGAGAGTATAAGGAAAGACAAAACCCCGGAATTACACCAAAATTTCACCTCTACATACATGACGGGGCAAGTAGTACTTATCTCATGGATGTATTCATAAAATTTACTTAATATTGGCGTAACAAGCCCAAATAGGGGTGGTGAGCGGAAGAGTTTGCTGATTCTGGGCTGGGGTTAACGAACGCGTCCTAACCCCTACGCCAGTGGCAGCAGGACCTGAAAGACGGTTTCCCCCGGGCGAGATTGCACGTCAATACTGCCGCCATGTGCCTCAACGATGGCACGTACAATCGGCAACCCTAATCCTGTGGTTCCGGCGTCCCCGGACCGCGCGACGTCGGCGCGTGTAAATCGGTCAAAAATTTTATCGATAAATTCAGGATCGATCCCCTCGCCATCATCGCTAATTCTTATCTCAGCAAACCCGCCCTCGGCAAAACCTAGCGACGCCGTTACATGCGTTCCCTCGGCGGTATGTTTGCGTGCGTTAGAGAGCAGGTTCGAAATAACTTGCTGAAGTTGGTTGCGGTCGCCGCGAACTTCTACCGGATCGTCTGGAATATTGAGAGTCCAGCGATGATTGGGGGCAGCTACCTGCATATCGAAGGTGCTTTCAGCGAGCATTTCCGAGAGGTCTACCGCCTCAAAGACCGGCTGCTTGCCTTCATCGAGACGAGCGAGCAACAAGAGATCCTCTACCAAGCGGCTCATTCGTGCAGTCTGTGATTCGATGCGATTCACCGACTGCTCCCCCGAATCGCTCAGGTTTTCGGTCCACCGCAGAAGGTCCGAGTACCCCTTAATGGCAGCGAGCGGAGTGCGCAGTTCGTGGGAAGCATCGGCAATAAATGCGCGCATCTGGTTTTCAGTTTTCTCCCGTGCTTGCAGGGCAGATTGTACGTTCCCCAGCATTTGGTTTAGCGCGAATCCCACCGCGCCTACCTCTGAGCGGGGGTTCGAGTCCCGCGGCTGCACACGGTCGGCGCGAGAAAGCACCTGCGACTCCAAGTCTGCCTGCGCGACGCCGGCAGCAACTGCCGAGACACGCTCTAGGGGGCGCATCGTCCGGCGGATAATCCATGAGCCGAGCAGACCAGCTATAACCATTACCGCCAGCGACCCACCTGCCATCACGGCAACTAAGGTGGCCAACGTATTATTCATGTCTTTGAGTGGGATGCCTGTAACCACCACGGTCTGGGGCTGATTGGGAAGCGCGTGAGCTTCTACCAAGTAGTTCCCTACTTCAAGATCAACTTTTTGGGCGGTAGCTTCTGCCGGGACATCTTTCAACTGCGCAACGTCTGCTTCAGAAAGACTTTGTAAATCGCCCGAGCTATCCAAAACTCCTGAGAATCCCACATTCCCGTTATTTACGCAGACGGTGAGGGTCCCTGCGCTTTGGCCGGGTGCGTTGAGCGGCGAGCTACTAGCGGACGTCTCGCATACGTTTTGCGCGCCCTCCGCATTTGCCCCGTCCGCCCCACCCGCGCCGCCGTTGCGCACAGGGGCGTCCTCGGGCTTAAAAATCATGGCGCGGTGCGACGTCTGATCTAACCGCTCGCTCACCTGCGATTCTAAGGAATTCTTGATAGTGAGAAAACTGCTGAGCCCGATAATCAGGCAGGCAACGCCCAACATTCCCACTAATATAGCCGTCAAAATAGTGCGCAGGCGAGGCGCAGATGCGAAAGACGAGTTCACGCTAGTTAGCCGGCTTAATCACGTAACCAGCACCGCGAACCGTATGAATCATAGGTTCTCGACCTGCATCAATTTTCTTGCGCAAGTAGGAGATATAGAGCTCCACAATGTTCGCTTGACCGCCAAAATCGTAGTTCCACACGTTATCGAGAATCTGAGATTTTGAGACCACTCGCTTAGGGTTTTCCATGAGATAGCGCAACAGGTCGAACTGCGTTGCCGTGAGTGAGATGTCTTCTCCACCGCGGGTCACTTCACGGGTATCCTGATTCAGCACGAGATCGCCGACAACCAGCTCGGCGTCGTCTGCTGCCACAACGCCTGAACGCTGTACGAGGCGGTGAAGGCGAATCATGACCTCCTCCATAGAGAAAGGCTTGGTCACGTAATCATCGGCGCCAGCGCCAAGTCCTTCGATGCGGTCGTCGACCGAGTCTTTAGCGGTGAGAAAAAGACAGGGCACCTGCGGGTAAAGTTTCCGCACGCGGCTCAGTAATTCGATGCCGTCGAATCCGGGCATCATAATGTCCAGCACCAGAACATCGGGACGCCACTCGCGTGCTACTGCGAGCGCATCGGGGCCGTTTCCTGCCGATTTAACATCCCACCCAATCATGCGCAAACCTACGCTGACTAACTCTTCGAGCATGGCTTCGTCGTCGACGACGAGCGCGCGGATGGGCGTACCATCTACGTGTTCGAGAGTGGGGAGGTTTTTGGCGATTTCGTGTGCTCTGCTGCTCATGTGTATAAGCCTAGCGTTTGAGGGTGTTATGGATCTGACGTTTTGCTTGTTTCTGGGTCTTACAAAGTAACTGCATGCCGGGGGCATAGGTTAAACACAGGAAAGCGGAACAACTCGGCTGAGAACACGCGATTTGCCGATACCTGGCGTAGCGTCGGCAAGCAATCCCTCTCGTCTGCTTCGCTAGCGCTCAGGAAGGCGATTCACGCCAGACCCAGCCAGCTTTCCTCCCGCTACGCCAGGTTCTCGACTTATAGCTCGTCCTCACCCTGCTTTCACATAACTTAATATGACGCTACCTAGACATATTCACTACACGAAGTTACATAGGCACATCTAGGCGTTTTCGCTTGTGAGCCCGTGATGCGCCCATTTATATTGATTCTGTTATCTATCAAGAGCGGCCGAGAGATCTGGCTCTACGACGCTGCAGCAACCTCGCCCGAGCAATCGGGAGAAGGTGCTCCCGCCAGGACCGATAGAAGAATTAGCTTTCTGCTTTTCTATACGTTCGTTCCTCCCCTATAAAGGGGTGGGCGTGTATCTATCGGGCGAATCCATCGAAAGGAAATGCCCTCTATGGCACCTCATACGGCTCTGTCTTATGAGCTTTACCCTCCACGGTCTGTGGAAAGTCGTGACTCTTTGTTGCAAACCATTGACGAGCTTTCGGCTACTTCCCCTGACTATGTTTCGGTGACTTATTCCGGTACTGCCGAGCGTAAGCAACAGACTCTCGCTTTGCTTGATTATCTGGTGCACGAAACCAAGCTGACTCCGTTGGCGCATTTGACGTGCGTGGGGCATTCAGTGGGGGAACTGGAACACGCTGTGCGCCTCATTGTGGGTTTAGGCGTGCGGGGCTTGTTGGCTTTGCGCGGTGATATTCCGGCGGGGGTTTCCCCTGATGCTCTGGAGCTTCCGTTTGCGCGCTACTTAGTGGAGCTTATTCGCCGGGTGGAACGTGAAGATTTTGCGCATTTTGCCGGTGGAAAGCTGTCGATTGGGGTGGCTGCTTATCCGCAGAAGCACCCGGAGTCGGTATCGCTTCTTCAAGATATTGAGATTTTGCTGGCTAAGCAACGTGCGGGTGCTGATTTTGCTATCACGCAGGTTTACTTTGATAACGCTCGTTTTCAGGGACTGTTGGATGCGGCGCAGACTGCCGGGGTGAATTTGCCTATTATTCCGGGCATTATGCCGGTGACGTCGTTGCGCCGTCTCATTCGGCTGTGCGAGTTGGCGGGGTTGGCTATTCCGCTGGATCTTGCCAGTGCGTTAGAGAATGCCGATAACAAGGCGGAGCGCCACAAGATTGGGGTGGAGTATGCGTTGCATCAGTGTAAAGCAGCGCTAGATTCTGGTGCCAGTGGTTTGCATTTTTACACTTTCAACGAGCACCGCGCCGTCCTCGATGTGCTGGAGCATCTCGATATCGCTCCCTATACGTCGCGCTATTTTAGTCCTCTGAAATCTTCTCAGCCGTCGCATTTTTCTACGTCAGACGCCGAATACGCGTCCGTGTCTGCTTCCGCTTAACACTTTTTCATTATCTTCCTGAAAGGTCACTTTTCATGTCAGTCCAGAATTTTCCTGCAGCAACTATTGTTGGTTACCCTCGCATTGGTCGCCACCGCGAACTTAAGAAAGCAGTGGAGGCTTTTTGGAAGGGGACTGCGAACCGCAGTGAGCTAGATGCGCAGGTGGCTGAGGTTCAAAAAGTTAACCTTGCCCGCCTCACCGAACTCGGTTTGAACGCTGACTACGCGATTCCGGCGTCGTTCTCTCACTACGATCAGGTACTCGATACGCTTCGTTTGGTCAACGCGGTTCCTTCCCGTTTTGCCGATGCCCTGGATGAGCGCGGCATCCTACCGTTGGAGGGGTATTTCGACTTGGCGCGTGGCACCCAGGATCAGCCTGCGTTGGAAATGACTAAGTGGTTTGACACGAACTACCACTACCTTGTGCCCGAGGTTGGAGCGCAGACTTCGTTTGAGTTGAATCCTGAGGAGTTGTTCGCTCAGCTTGATATTGCTGAGGAGCAGGGCGTGCGTGTGCGCCCGCAGATTGTAGGTCCGATTACTTTTTTGGCGTTGGCTAAAGCTGAGGACGGCACAGCACCAGACTTCGAGCCTCTTTCTCGTCTCGACGATTTGCTGGCGGTTTATGAGGAGCTTCTGACTCAGCTCACCGAGAGGGGTATGCAATGGGTACAGTTCGATGAGCCTGCACTGGTGGCGGACCATCAGCACATTGACGCCGCCCGTCTGTCCGAATTGGTGTCTAGTACCTACGGTCGTTTGAGCGCGCACTCGCGGCGTCCTGCACTGTTTGTCACTTCCCCCTACGGTGATTTAGCGCAGAACCTTGAACCGCTAGCGCAGTCGGGAATTGAGGCTTTGCATGTGGATAGTGTTTCTGCCGATTACAGTGACCGTCTGCAGCAACTTGCAGAGCAGAACGGTCTGCATCTGGTGGTAGGCGCCGTCAGCGGTCGTAATATTTGGCGTACGGATTTGCGGCAAACGCTGAAGGAACTTGAGGGGTTGAAGGGTATCTCTATCGCTACTTCAACCTCCCTACAACACGTTCCCCATGACCTGAATTTAGAAGAAAGTCTGCGCGAAGACCTCAAAAGCTGGTTGGCTTTTGCCGACCAGAAGGTAGTCGAGGTGCTTACCCTAGCGCGGGCAGTGTTGGAGGGTGAAGATGCTGTTGCGGCAGAGATAGCTACCGCTTCAGATGCCCTTGCCCAGCGCGAGAAGTCCGAGGGTGTTCGAGTTCAAGCTATCCGGGAGCGTGTCCAAGAAGTCACCGCGCAGAGCGGTGCTTTTGAGCGCCCGACCGCAAGCGAGCGCCAGCAAGCTCAGGCTTTCCTGAATCTCCCGCAGATTCCTACCACCACTATCGGCTCTTTTCCGCAGACTTCTGACATTCGCAAGCAACGCGCGGCGTTCCGGGCGGGCACTATCACCGAAAGTGAGTTTGACGGTTTCTTGCGCGAGGAGATTGCCTCGGTTATCGCGTTGCAAGAGGAAATTGGGCTAGATGTACTGGTTCACGGCGAGGCAGAACGTAACGATATGGTGCAGTACTTCGCAGAGAATTTTGAGGGTTTTGATACCACGGTGCATGGCTGGGTGCAGTCCTACGGTTCGCGTTGCACTCGTCCTTCTATTTTGTGGGGCGACGTCAAGCGCAGCGGCGAAGGGTTGGAAGGTTCGGCATTCACCGTTCCGTGGATTTCCTACGCAGATTCGCTCACCGAAAAACCGGTGAAAGGTATGTTGACCGGCCCGGTGACTATTCTGGCGTGGTCTTTTGTACGGGACGATCAGCCGCGGGTTGAGACCGCCCATCAGGTAGCGCTGGCATTGGCGGATGAAATCGCTGACTTGGAAAAAGCAGGAATCAAGATTATTCAGGTAGATGAGCCAGCGCTCCGTGAACTTTTGCCCCTCCGCGCGGCAGAGCAACCGGAGTACCTGAAATGGTCAGTAGGGTCGTTCCGTCTAGCTACCTCACAGGTGGCTGACTCTACTCAGATTCATACCCACCTGTGCTATTCAGAATTCAATGAGGTCTTTGAAGCGATTGACGGTTTGAATGCAGATGTCACTTCCATTGAGGCGGCACGTTCTCGCTTGGAGCTGCTTGAGGATCTCCCGGCAACTTTCGACCGGGGCATCGGCCCGGGCGTCTGGGATATTCATTCTCCGCGCGTCCCATCGGTGGAGGAAATCCGCAGTTTGCTCGAACAGGCAGTAGACAGCGTTGCGCCCGACCACCTCTGGAGTAACCCAGATTGCGGATTGAAGACGCGCGGATACGAAGAAACCCGCGCCTCACTAGTGAATTTGGTGGAGGCCACGCGAGCTGTTCGGGAGCAAGTGGCAAAGAAATAAAGAACCTCAGAAAGCTAAAGATTATAAATAATAATCTTTTCATACAGACGCTTAACTAATACATTTTTTAGAAAAAATACCTTTTAGGGTTACCAATGGGTATAAATCAAATAATTTTCTAATAAAACTTGTACCTTCAAGTGTTCTAGAGGTATAGTTATCACGTTGTTTACTACTACACTCGAAAGGGTGTATGCGAGACAAAGAACTGCTGAGATTACTCGCAGTTCACCTTAGACGGGCTCATGTCGGTGGTTGTGGTTCCCCCCGGCATGAGCCTCTCTTCTTTAACTTTGAGCGCATATCAAGCGACCCCGGCAGAAAACTCTGCTGGGGCCGCTTGGTTTTAATAGGGTAAGAAAACTTTAGATGGTCGTATTCTTCACGTCTTTTTCAGGAGATTTCTTGACAGCATCCACGATATATCCGATCACAGCCGCTGCCACAGTGGGAACTACCCAGCCGAGGTCGAGCTCGTGACCGGGTGTCCAACCAATCAGCGGCTCAATGACCGAGCTACCCCAGCCCACCGAGTTGAGCGTGGCAAGAGCTGCCCAGATTACCGATACGACTAGCGCAAAGCGGAAGGTGTATTCCAGGCGCTTACCCAAGGGCTTATCAAGCACAGGCTCCAGCAGGGTCAGCGCAATCAAAGTAATAGCTGAGGGGTAGAGGAACCCGAGAATCGGACCGGCGATAGCCAAAACCGTTGCTAGGCCCATGATGGAGACCGAGAAAGAAATCAGCGTAAACACGATCAACCAACGGCGGTAAGTAATCTTGGGGAACAGCCGCTCAAAGAATTCTGAAGTGGAACTCAGTAGCCCGACGGCGGTGGTCAAGCAGGCAAGAACAACAATCAGTCCGAGGATGAATAGACCTGGAGTGCCCAGGGTCTGCTGCGCCGCAGAAGAAAGCAACGCTGCGCCGTCCTCATAACCCTGCCCATTTTCAATGGAGTGGCCAATCCAAGCCAGACCAATGTAAATCAAAGCAAGAAGCAAGCCGGCGATCAGTGCTGAATAGGTAATACCCTTGGTCAGACCGTTTTCTTTAGTGAGGCCCTTGAACTGAAGGGATGAAATCAGAATGATGCCGAATGCAAGACCAGCCAGCGAGTCCATAGTGAAGTACCCCTGCAGGAAGCCGCTGACCAAAGGTGCGCCCTGATACTCCTCAATAGCGGGCGCGGGAGTGCCATGCAACTTGAAGAAAGAAACAATAACCAGCAGGAACAGAAGAATAACGAGCGCCGGAGTCAGGTACTTCCCCAGAGTGTCCACGATATTGCTGGGGTTCAGGCAAATTGCCAAAGAGATAGCAAAGAAAACCAATGAATAAATCACAAGCGCCAGCTGGCTATCGATACCGAAAACCGGCGTAATGAACAGCGCGTAGCTCACGGTGGCAGTACGGGGAACCGCGTAGAACGCCCCGATTGCCAAGTAGACCAGAACTGGAAAGAGGAAAGCGAATACTTTTCCACCGCGGCTAGCGAGCGCAGTCAGGTCTGAACCACTGCGCACGAGCGCAAAGATAGCGAGGAGGGGCAGTGCTACACCCGTGACCAGAAAGCCAATGAGCGCGGGGGCAAAATTCTCCCCCGACTGTGCGCCGAGCATCGGCGGGAAGATCAGGTTACCGGCGCCGAAGAACATAGAGAACAGCATCAGAGCTGTAACGACGATGATTCCCCCAAACCCTGCTTTTTGGGTGGACGGCGGGACTACACTCATATTTTTCTCTTCTCTAGTGTGTGATGCACCAAATGATGAAACATAAAAACGACTCCGACCATGCTATTAGAAACGAGTGCCATAAGCTCCCCTTGTACAAATAATGAGACATCTATAAAGGACTCCCTGGACTAAACTAGAAGTTTAAGGGCGTTAGTTTAAAGGAGAAAGTGAGGGCTCGTTGCGTATTTCCCGCATCTATAACAACAACGTGGCTCTAGCTACTACTTTCTCCGGTGAGCAAACCGTAGTCATTGGGCGGGGTCTCGCCTTTGGCAAGCGTAAAGGGGACATGATTGACCCTTCACGGGTTGAACAGACTTTTGTGCCCGAGAAGGGCGAGTCCGAGGAACGGCTCACCTGGTCCCTTTCAGAGATTCCCTCTGATATTCTGGCGATTGCTATCGAATTAGAGTCGCGGGTTAAAGAAAGCGGCAATTTCTCCATTTCTCATTCGTTCGTCATTCCTCTAGCCGATCACCTGAACTTTGCAATGATTCGCGCCCGCGAGGGAGTCACCGTGGAATATCCGCTGGCGCTGGAGGTTTCCCAGCTCTACCCGCGGGAAGTGGAATTTGGGCAGAACGCGCTGGCACTCGTCGGCGAAAAAACAGGCGTGACTCTGCCTGCCGGTGAAGCAATCCCGCTGGCGTTGCACCTGGTGAACTCGCAATTTGCTGTCACCGACATGTCGCAGACCTACCGGATGACCGAAATCTTCACGCAGATTTTTGATCTTATTTCTTCGGTGTATGGCGGCTCTATCGACCAATCGTCTATGAGCGCAGCACGTTTTGTAGCCCACCTGCGCTACCTCTTTGTGCGCACCGAAAAAGGCGGTTCGGGACCTTTTCAGGACGCCGGTTCTGCCACGCTGCTAGAGGCGGTCAAGACGTCGTATCCCCGCGCATTCAGATGCGCCCAGAAGGTTTATCTTTTGCTGGAGATGCAGCTCAATCAAGAGCTAACCCAAGATGAGCTGACCTATCTAACCATTCATATTGCTCGTTTGGCGAAGGATTTCTCGCTCGCTGAGTAGGTTGAGTTTAGCTGAGAGATATAAGCCAGCTAAGCACAGCAGTAAGGTGAACTGGCTGGGTCTGGCATGAATCGTCTTTGCGAGCGCTAGCGAGCCAGACGAGAAGGTTAGTTCACCGTTGCTGTGCTTAGTTGGTCTCTTATAAATCTTTCAAATAAACATCGGTAAGTTGAGGTCAAATAATTTTTAAGGGAAAGACTTGCTCTAGAAAGAATCGAGCTGCCGTTCACGCGAGTAAATTATAGGTTGAGTCACACTCACGCATTCAGTTAAAAACCACAGCTGAGAGGACCACCTATGGTCTCTATCATCGTGGCAACCCATGGAGAAGCGGCAGCGCCCCTCCTTGCCACAGCCAAAATGATTCTCGGAGATTTTTCTAACGTCACCCCGGTTACCTTTATGCCGGGTGAAGGTCCAGAAGATCTCATCGAGAAATATGAACGCATTGTTCAAGCTCAACCTGCAGACGAAGGCGTTTTGCTTCTCGTCGATCTTTTTGGTGGAAGCCCCTATAACGCCGCTGCGCGGTTTGCCGCAGAGCGTGAGAAAACCGACGTCGTTTCGGGCGTCAATGTTCCCATGTTGATTGAGGTAATTAGTGCAGCCGGCCGAAAGAACGCCACCGTGGAGTCTCTTTCCGCAAAGGCAGTCAAAGCGGGAACCAAGGGTATTCGTAGTTTCCAGCAGATTATGAACCCGCCAACTAATCCCGCTCAGGCGTCTGCAGATACGTCAGCACCGAGCGCGCCCACTGCCCCCGCTCCCACGCCGTCCGCCAATGCGGTTCCCGGCGAGCACATGAACGTCACGTTCTTGCGCATCGACTCCCGCCTGATTCACGGGCAGGTTGCCGGTAGCTGGGTCAACGACGTCGCGCCGCAAACTCTGATTGCTGCCTCAGATTCCGCCGCTCAAGACAAGTTGCGGAAGACTCTGCTGTTGCAGGTTGCTCCCTCACACGTGAAAACCAACGTGCTCGATATTGCCAAGACCGGCAGAGTCTACAACAACCCTAAGTACACAGGCATGAAAACCATGATTGTGGTGGAAAGCCCCCAAGACGTTCTGCGCCTGCTTGATGAGGGCGTGGAAGTCAAAGAAATTAACGTAGGCGGCGTAACGTTCAAAACCGGCATGAAGCAGATTTCGGAAGCTGTGTATGCCTCAGACGAAGACATTGCCGCCTACCAAGAACTTGCCCATCGCGGCATCAAAATGGTGATCCAACAGGTACCTAATAGCTCGCGAGAAGACATGATGAAGAAACTCAAAGAGAAAGGCCTGCTCTCATGAGCCCTCTCGAATTTATTTTGGTCATTCTCGTGGCGTTGGTCTGCGGTATGGCTTCGGTTCTGGATGAGCGCCAGTTCCACCGCCCGATTGTTGCCTGTACCCTCATGGGGCTGGTTTTGGGCGATTTGCAGACCGGCATTATCCTCGGCGGTAGCCTCGAACTCATTGCTTTGGGCTGGATGAACGTAGGTGCGGCTATGGCGCCCGACGCCGCGCTGGCATCAACCATTGCAGCATTGGTTGTTATCGAAGGCCACCAGTCCATTGGCGAAGGTATTGCTCTGGCAGTTCCTTTGGCAGCAGCCGGTCAGGTACTCACCATTTTCGTGCGAACCATCACCGTGTTCTTCCAGCACCAGGCAGACAGATTTGCTGCGAATGCTAACTTCAGAGGCGTAGAGCTCATGCACATCTCTGGTCTTGCCCTGCAGGGCCTGCGCGTGGCTATCCCCACCGCCGCCGTCGCTGCAGTTGCCGGAACCCATATTGTGCAGACCTGGCTCGACGCCATTCCCGAAGTCATTACCGGGGGCCTCCAAGTCGCTGGTGGCTTCATCGTGGTGGTTGGTTACGCCATGGTCATCAACATGATGCGCGCTAAAGCACTCATGCCCTTCTTCTTCCTCGGCTTTGTGCTGGCAGCATTCATTCCCGACCTCAACCTGGTCGGTTTGGGCATCATGGGCGCATGTCTTGCGGTCATCTACGTCCAGCTCAACCCCGCATTCCACGATTCTATTGTTGCTCCGGCACCGGCAACCGCTGGCGCTCCCAACGATCTCGATAACGAACTCGAGTAGGAGAACACCATGACTGTTGAAAATACTCAGCCCGCTAGCGTTGCCGCTACCGAAATTGACCCTACCCACCCCGAGCACCCGGCTTTACAGCTCACCAAACGTGACTACGCTTCCACGTATGTGCGCTCCACTTTCCTACTGGGCTCCTTTAACTTCGAGCGCATGCAGGCAATCGGCTTTGCTGTCTCCATGATTCCGGCAATCAAGCGTTTCTACACCACGAAAGAAGACCAGGCGGCGGCATTGAGTCGCCACCTTGAGTTCTTCAATACCCAGCCCTGGATTGCGTCCCCCATTCTCGGCGTAACAGCCGCTATGGAACGCCAAAAGGCTGCCGGCGAAGACATTGATGAAGCTGCTATCACCAACGTAAAAGTTGGCCTCATGGGACCGCTGGCAGGTGTGGGTGATCCCATTTTTTGGGGTACTGCGCGTCCAGTTCTTGCTGCCCTAGGTGCTTCTATCGCTCTCTCAGGCAATATTCTTGGACCCCTACTCTTCTTCTTTGGACTCATGATTATCCGCATGGTAACCCGCTGGTACGGCTTCAAGATTGGCTACGAAAAGGGCGTGGAAATTGTCTCTGAGGTAGGGGGTAATACACTGCGTCGATTCACGCAGATAGCGTCCATTGTTGGTCTGTTTGTGATGGGCTCGCTGGTCTCCAAATGGACTTCCATCAACGTGCCCTTCCAGCTGTCGAGCTATACCGACCAAACGGGCAAAGAAGTTACCACCACGGTTCAGTCGATTCTGGATTCGCTTCTACCCGGCATGCTCGCTCTGCTACTGACCTTCTTGTGCATGTGGTTGTTGCGTAAAAAGGTCAATGCCATCTGGATTATCTTCGGCATGTTTGCCGTGGGCATCCTGGGCTACTGGCTCGGCATCCTGGCACCGTAGACTGGAAACAGCATTGGCCTGAAAGTTTGGTCAATTTTTGAGTATTTTGAGTGTCAAAACGCCCAAAAATTGACCAAACTTTCCAGAGAACCACTTCAATTGGAGAGGAACCCATGCAGAAGCTCATGTCATTCGATCTTGACGGCACGCTCGTCTTCAACCGCGAAATTGAAGAGGCGAATATCGGGGCAATCCGCAAGTGGCAGGACGCCGGACATCTTGCCGTATGCAATACGGGCAAGAGTATTTTTGCCACCAAGGTAGCGCTTGAACCTTACGACATAACGTTTGATTACTTTGTTCTCTACACCGGTGCTGTTATTTGCGATCGAGATTTCAATATTCTAGAAAAGAAAACGCTCCCACTGAGCATTGTGCAGAAGGTCTATGAACGGCTGTCTGCCATGGATAATGTGGCTGTTTTTGCCACAACTCTTGACCAAGATTTTGAACTGGTGAATCGGGTAGGCGGCGTTTCTAATATTCTGCCGGCTTTCCAATCTCTGGATCCGCAGTATATTCCTCAGCATGAATATGTGGGTGTTCCCATTTGGTCACCCGACCCTAACGTGCGCGCAGAGATTTTTGAGTGGATCCTCGATGAATTCGGGAGCGAACTCGACTGTCACCGTAACCTGGACTTCCTCGATATTGTGCCCAAGAACAGCACTAAGGGCTCCGGATTAGAGATGCTCCTAGAACAGCAGTTTGCGCACAATCACCCCGAAGTTTTCACTATTGGCGACTCATGGAATGACCTTGAAATGCACCGCATGGCAGACCACGCGGCGTCATTCTCTTATTCTCCTGAGGACGTCCGCGCTGCCACCGAACATGTAGTAGAGAAAACCTACGAGTTTATTGACCGGGTGCTCCTTGATGAACAGTAAACCCGACGCGCAGAAGCCCACTTTTAAGGAAACTTTTATCCAGGTGGGGCAGCGCACCCTCGATAAGGACCGCCAGAATGAAGGGGTATTCATTGTGTCGGTTGCGCCTATCGTCACCGGGTTAATGGTGGTTGCCGCGCTGTTGTATGTCTGGACGCACGGCTGGGGCACGCTCGTGGCATTGGTGTGTGCGCTGATTGTGATGTGGGGGCGCTGGGTTTTACAACGTCAGGCGGCGAAAGATTTTCATGATCTTTATACGTCGAAAGAAGGCTTTGAGAAAACCGGAAAGCCCGAATATTTGGAGTTCATTCGATTGCGTTCTGAGCAAATGTTGCGAGATAACAAGGCGTTGACGAGCGCAGCCAAGGCTGAAGTGCGGTCACTGTTGGCTTATGCGAGGGAGAAGGAAAGTGCGCGTTAACTCCGCGCATAAGTAGTTGAATTTCGTAGCTCCTTAAGAGGACATCCTTCTGATTCGTCACAGATGTACAAAAAATCCCCGAAAAGTTTCCTAGGTTTAGAGATAAAAGCCCCTTTATGAGGGGGTAAACACCCACTCGCACCAGGAGACACACCCCACATGAAACCCCTCAAAAAACTCAGCACCACCCTCATCACCGCCACCATGCTCATCAGCGCAGCACCAGGCATCGCCCACGCCGCCGAAACCAGCATCTACATGAACCCCAACGCCGGCATCACCAAATACTGGCAAACCAACCCCACCAAATTCGGTCAACCCCTCACCAAAGAAAACTGCGTCAAAGGCAAAGGCTGTGAACAGCTCTTCGAGAAGGGTCTTATCACCTGGAACACCCGCAACGGCGTCAAAGCCCTCACCGGAGCCGACAAAGCTAAAGCCTTCGAAAACGCCGGCGGCATCGCAAAGTTCGGTGCCCTAGAAGGGGATTCCTGGAACAACACCTACTGCGGCCCTATCGTGACTACTTGGGACGGCACCACCCGCCACCTAGTCGTCGTCGCAGACTCGGCTAAGTCTAAAGCAGGATCTTCCATTGACCTCAATTCCACTGAAGGTGTTCAGTGGAAGAAGGATCGCGTTACCTCAGGCGAGTGCTTTGATGCGGTGACTGAGACCCCGGCCGGTCCTAGTGATCCTGCGAAGCTGGATTGGTCCAAGGCAACCTACGTTGAAAAAAACCAGGCTTTGGTGTTGATGACTGATACCACCGCCTATGTGATTGCTGCTGATGCCAACGGTACCCCTAAGGCTGGTGCTACTGCTTTTGAGGTGCCTTTCATTAAGGTTCGAGGAATCAACGCCCTCTATTCCAAGATGGGTTACCCCATTGCTGCTCCCGTGGCACACGGCACGGTGACTACCCAAGAATTTTCTGGGGGTACTTATACCTTTGACACTGCAAAGATTAGCTCCTACGACGGCAAGCCGATGTACCCCACCACATCCATCAACATTGAAGGCGCTAAGGTTCTAGCTAAAGAATCACCGTGGTATACGTTCACTGGTAATTTTCAGCAAATCAATGACCACCTGTATGTAGAAGATATTGGAGATACTCTCTTTGTCTTCAACTCTAACGATGGCCAGGCAACAGAGATGTCTCAGGCTCTCTTTGACGAATACGTTAAGAATCCTGAATTCTTCGGCAAGTTAGGCGTTTACTACTACAACCGTGAAAGTGGTTACACGTCTAACACTTTCCACCCTTCCGAAGGAACAACCTTGGAAGTAAACCCTTCGTACACCGCTTCTTTTAAATACGTACTACGCAATGATGCGGATCTAAAGATTCTCAAGCAGGGTTACATCGACCATGAACCTGCATGGGATTTGCAGGATCCTGCCACAGTGGATTGGTCCAAGGCAACCTACACTGACTACCCCGGTTTGCCCGGTGAAGAAGGGGGCGCTCTTTACGTACAAGACCACAACACCTGGATTATCATCAAGGCGAATGCAGACCACACCCCCGTGGCTGGTGCCAAGGCGGTTCGTTCTCAATGGCTAGGAACCTCAGCGTTGGGGCAAGACCGTGGAACCTGGACCCAGTCAACCGAGTGGGAACACGGTGACTGGAACGGATACCCAGAAGAGACTGCTACCCTCGGTGTGCCTGTGGCTGAAGCTGAAACCGTAGTGGAAAATGGCGTGACCTATCAAACCCAGCGCTTCGAGCACGGCTCTATCAAGTGGGAAGTTCCTTCAAGCCGTCTGGCCACACAAACTGAAGAGGTGAAGAACGCCGTCATTTCTTTGGACGCCGACGCCAAAGAAACTCTCGAACAGTGGTGGATCGCCAACGTAGATTGGTACAAGCCTCAGGCTAACTAACGTCAGGTAAGGGTTAGTCCCTTTTTGGTTCACTTTCGAAAACACACGAACTGCCCAAATATACAGCTAAGAAGCATGTATTTTGGGCAGTTCGTGTGTTTTTGAAGAAGAACTCAGGGCTGTGGAAGCCCTCAAGCGTTTAGTGTGCCTCGGGATGGGCGGCGTACCACTGATCTACAGCTACCTTGGCATCCGCGTCAAGAGAAATAACGGCATCTGCGGCACTAGGAACCAATCGGTTGGTAGTAGCTTCCCACTTGATAGAACCGTGCTCAAACTTCTGCACCTGGTAAGTTGCCCCGTTCTCTACCACCGTTTCAGCTTCAGCAACCGGAACACCCAGGGCAGCGATTTCTGAGGGGGTATCCGTTCCAACTGCCGTGAGCCCATTGGGTTGATTGAGTCCACGTGCCTCGGCCCTGCTCCAATGCGGAAGTCCCTAACCATTCAGAACGAACTGCCTTGGCTCCTGCAACGGGGGTGTGGTCTGCATTCGCCTTGATGACAATCCAGGTGTTGTGATCCTTTACATAGAGGGCGCCACCTTCTTCATCAGGCAAGACAACCCCGCACCTACTCCTCCACCACGTTCACGATGACGTCGATATTTCCGCGAGTTGCTCGCGAATAGGGGCACATTTCGTGCGCTTCCACCGCAGCTTCGCGCGCGAGGTCCATTTCCACGTAGGGTAGCGATACGTCAATGAGAACCGAAAGTGCAAAAAAGTCTTCGGAATCGATTCCGAAGTTGATGCGCGCCTGCACCGAGGACGCTGTGGCGTCGAGTTTGCGGCGCTCAGCTACAATTTTGACCGCCTGATGAAAACAGGTGGCGTACCCCAGGGCGAAAAGTTGCTCAGGGTTGGCACCCTCACCGGTTCCTCCGAGTTCTTTGGCCAAGCCCATCTCTATTTCTAAGGTGCCGTCGGTGAGGTAGGCTCGCCCGTCGCGGGCTGCTCCTACGGAACGAGCCTCGGTGCTGTATTTAATGTCCACTACGGTTTCCTCACCGTTTTTATCACTCATAAACCTTTCTTCCAGGATACGAACTAAACGCTTTCATTTTGAAATTCTCGGATGAGTTGTTCAAAAATGACGATTTTTTGCACCTCATCCCCCGCAATACTTTCGAAATCAATAATTTACAAAGAAAGTAGTTAGACATAGAATAAAGGCATACACGAAGACCCTACAATCCTAAGGAACATCATGAACATGCAGTTCGGAATCTTCACCGTTACCGATATCACCCGCGACCCCACCACCGGCAAAACCCCTACAGAATACGAACGTCAGAAAAACATCGTCGAGATGGCAAAACACGCCGAAGAGGTAGGACTAGACGTCTTTGCCGTCGGGCAACACCACAACCCGCCCTTTATCGCCTCCTCCCCCACCACCACGCTTGCCTACATTGCAGCTCAGACTGAAAAAATCCTGCTCTCCACCTCAACCACGCTCATCACCACCACAGACCCCGTGCGTATTGCTGAAGACTACGGCACCCTTCAGCATCTCACCGATGGTCGCATGGACCTCATGCTGGGTCGCGGCAACACCGGCCCTGTCTACCCCTGGTTCGGTAAAGACATCCGCCAGGGCGTCAACCTTGCCATCGAAAATTACAACCTGCTCTACCGCCTCTGGCATGAAGAGCGAGTGAACTGGGAGGGCCACTTCCGTACCCCGCTCAACGGCTTTACTGTTACCCCTCAGCCGCTGGATGATGTCGCCCCCTTCGTATGGCACGGCTCCATCCGCACTCCCGAAATCGCTGAACAGGCCGCCTACTACGGCGACGGCTTCTTCCACAACAACATCTTCTGGAACAAAGAGCACACCGAGCAGATGATTAACCTCTACCGCGAGCGCTACGAGCACTATGGTCATGGCAAGGCTGAGGAGGCATACGTCGGCTTGGGCGGTCAGGTGTTTATGGATAAGAATTCTCAGGACGCGGTGCGTAAATTCCGCCCCTATTTTGACAATGCTCCGGTATATGGTGGCGGACCTTCACTGGAAGAGTTCACTGAACAGACCCCGTTGACCGTGGGTTCACCGCAGCAGGTGATTGAGAAGACTCTCTCATTCCGCGAGTATGCCGGTGATTACCAGCGCCAGCTTTTCCTCATGGATCATGCAGGGTTGCCACAGAAGGAAGTTCTCAAGCAACTCGATATGCTCGGCGAAGAGGTCGTTCCGGTTTTGCGCGAGGAGTTTGCTAAAAACCGCCCGGCAAATGTTCCTGATGCCCCTACCCACCAGCTGATGGTGGAGCGTTCCCGTGCAGGTAAAGCTCCCATTGCTGGCGGTGGCCCCGAGGCGCCTGCCCACCAGACCTCAAATAACTAACAGATTCTATAGCGAGGAGTTCATCATGAAACCTCTAAAAATTCTCACGATTACCGCAGGCCTGTCTGAACCGTCATCCACCGCTTTACTGGGTGAACAGCTCAGCGATGCAACCCAGGAGAGTTTGGATATATTGGGCATCTCAGCCAAGTTCACATCGATTCACTTACGCAGTCTTGCCAAAGACATCACTAACCATTACCTCACTGGCTTTCCTATGGGTGAGCTTGCTACAGCGCTGGATGCTCTCACCGAGGCAGATGCGGTCATTACCGTCACCCCTACCTTCAAAGCTACTTACACCGGGCTTTTCAAGAGTTTCTGGGATCTGGTGGACGACGAGGCGATGGTCGGCAAACCAGTTTTAGTTGCCGCGACGGGTGGCACCGCGCGTCATTCTCTGATGGTTGATACTGCACTGCGCCCGCTTTTTGGCTATTTTAAAGCTCATGTGGTGCCGACCGGGGTATTTGCTGCAACCGACGATTTTGGTTCTGATACGTCTTTGCAGGGCAGAATCAATCGCGCGGGAGCAGAGCTGGCGCAAATGCTGGCGTGGAAATTAGGTTCGCAGACGGCTCTGACTAAAGAGGGTACATCAGAGATAGAAACAGCCCCGGTTGACCCCGCATCAGAGGAAATTTTTGATGATCTAGACGGGGTGAATAGTGGTGACTTCTTTGGGATTGCCGTGGAGAAACAGTCCCGTCAGGAGCACAAACACAAATCACCAGGATTGAAAGAACTCAAGATCACTCCATTTAAGCAGCTACTCAAGAATCTCTGATTCAGATGTGGCAGAAGGGTGAGGTTCGTCTAGTAATGGGGATTGCCCCCACCCTCTGGTTGCATATACAACCCTAATTTGAGAACATTCTAGATGAATCAAATGACTACACCTGTCTAAATCGGCAAGGTGTAGTTGTTGAATAGGTTTGTTAACCACTCAAATGACGGGATAGCCATCTATTCCAGGAGGGCTAAAAGCACCCATGTCGAACTCACATTCTTCCCCTCGTGCTGAATTCCCCTCTACGAATTCAGATCTTTGGCACCTGTACGTGCAAACATATAGCGGCATCGCCTCATACCTCGATAAAGTTCTGCGTAAACAGGCGAACATCAAGCTCGATGATTTCAACATTCTCACAGTGCTCACTCAAGGCGGTATTCAGAGTGATCCGCCGCAGGTGGTGCGCATGGGAGAAATCGCTGCAGACTTAAGCGTTTCCCCTTCCCGCCTGACGTATCAGATTGAGCGTCTCATTCACCTCGGCTGGGTTGACCGCACACCGGTAAAAGAGGACCGACGAGGCAAAGGCGTATTCATTACCGATGCAGGATACAAGCACTACATGAATGCGCGAGCTATTCATACCGATCTCATGGATACCGTGGTCATGGCTGGTCTTAACGCTAAAGAGGCTAATGCCCTTGCCTCGGCGTTGAAACATATGCGCCAATCCGTTCAATTCGACTAAGGTCGCCACGTTTTTATACAGCAAAGACCCCCTCACTGCGAGGGGGTCTTTGCTGTTTTACCTCAGAGGTAGATACCCTAAGACTTTTTCTGCGGAAACACCCGGTAGGAATCAGTGACTTTTCCGCTGGGAGTAACTGAATTATTTATCGTCCGCTCTGCAGAGGGTTCTTCTGCGGCGTCGTGTTCAATAACGTTTCCGTGGTGCTCTTGTGCCGATGCCTTAGGCACGGTTCCCACACGTTGCGCCTGATGCAGGTACTCTCGGTTGGCCAAAACCACCAGGGCTAAAGCATTCAGCGCCAGACCAATAATGAAAATCATCCAGCCGACGACCATAAAGCGGGAACCTGCAAGAATCCCACCCACAATCAATGCAGCGATAGAAACGAGGTAGGCAGGAGAAAGGAGAAACTTAGTTTTCACGGTGCTTCCCTATCTGTTACGGGGGCGGGGTGCACGGTTACGGAAGATCTTCTCCTCCGATTCAGCAGCAGACGACGCCGCGACAGAAGAAACTACTGGCTGCGCCTCGGTGTCTTCTTCTGGTTCGTAGGCGTATTCTTCCACGGTTTCTTCTTCAAATTCTTGGGATGCACGGCGTGAGGCAGCAGGGCGATGCTGTTCAGTAATCATTGCCGGCAGTGGGCCACCTTTGGCGCGTTGAATAGAGACCATGCTGGCAAAGACATTGAGACCCAACGCAATAAGTAGAATGAGCCATCCCAGAACAGTGAGCACTGTTGAAGTCGCGCCAATCATGAGCGCAGCTACAAAAATCGCTACCAGGGAAGTGATAAACGCAGGGGATAAATCTTTGGTGTTCATTGTTCCTTGAGTGTTGGTATCTATGGGAGGGACCCGATATACACGGTGTAAAAATACAAGTTTTACATCATTTATTTTTTATTGAAGCTTCACCTCAATATTCCCTCAAAGACATATAGAGTTGAAAATAGACGCTTTTCTCAGTCTAAGCTATGTTCCTGGCAGTTTCTTGAATACCTTCTGAGAGCGAATAAATTCATTTCGCCAGGAGGCGCATAGCGGTTTCAACCGCTTTACTGGCCAGGTGTTGCCCTTCTTCTTGCGCTTTAAATCCAAAGACCATCACCGAAAGAGCAAAGGTCTTATCGCGATAAAGAACCACACCGTCAGAATTGATATACCACTTACCCAAATCATTTGGTAGCCACCCATTTTTGCAGAGAACCTTTTGGGCTGCTTCCAAGTCGGTGGAATCTGCGCCAGCGCCTTGCAGCTTTCCGAGCACGCCCACGCCCCAGCCCTGCGAGGCAGAGTCTGAGGCAGTCATTGCTTCTCGCAAAATCTGCATATCTTCGCTGCCTATCCAATCCACGCCCTCATACACGGCACGAGAGATTTTCAGGTGATCTTCGGTGCCGGTGAGATTAGCGCCCCATCCAGCATCGGCCCGCGTCTGATTTATTCCTAGCCGGTTATAAGTGGTATTTACTTCTCCGGCACGATTTTCGTCAGTATCTGCGAGGGAACCAAAAACGGCTGCGGTGGCGTCGTTATCAGAGAACCCAATACTTGCCTTTACTGCTTTTCGTAAATCTTCAGAAAGAGCACGCCCTCGGGCGAATGCCTGCCGCATAGCACTCAGGGCAAGTGGCACTTTCACCGTTGAAGCTTCATACCCGCGATACTCGGGAGTGAACACAAAGGTTTTCTGATCCGCATAGTTGTAGAGACTCAGTGAAAGGTTTTCAGCCCCCGCATCCTGCTGCAAAGTCCACAGAGCTTCTGCAAGATCTTGATAAGACCCCCGCGGATTTCTCTGCTCACCCTGTTCCTCTCGCACATAAGCCGAATATTCAGGGGTCAGCATCGAACATCCCGCCATTGCAAACGATAAACCGCCTGCTCCCATCAGGGTCACTAAATGACGCCGGGTAAGCATAGCGTTTGGAGAGTTGTTAAGAATGGGGTGTGCGGGTGCGTTCATAGGAAAAAATTTATCAGGTAAAAAAGATACGGCGCTTAAACCCAATAGCCTAAAAATGAAAGACTGCCCCATTGGAACAACCTATGATTACTAAAATAATCTGTAGGTTGCCTCACTAGAAACGATGGGAAAGGTTTAGGCATTAGGCGCAACATCGGTCCCTGCTCCTCGTTTTCGCGGAACAGGCAATGAAGAAGACCCCCCTTGATCACCGCACCCCCCAGACGAACTACATGGTGCCGTTCCGCATGAGTTATTGCTAGCTACCGACTCCAGCTTTTTCTCACGCAGAATCGCTTCATGCTCCGCTACGAGATTCCTATCTTCGGCACCAAGTACT
Source organism: Rothia sp. ND6WE1A (assembly GCF_001683935.1). Classification (NCBI taxonomy): domain Bacteria; kingdom Bacillati; phylum Actinomycetota; class Actinomycetes; order Micrococcales; family Micrococcaceae; genus Rothia; species Rothia sp. ND6WE1A. The sequence continues at coordinate 29,683 of NZ_LXTU01000032.1, forward strand.
ACAAACCCACCATCCTGAATCATCTTCAAATCATCCAGCGCAGACTGCCCTTCGGATGTCAGATAGTCCCCCAAGAACAACGAATTCACCACATTTAAGGCAAGCCCTTGAAGCGAACGCAAATGCATTTCACGACCACCCGCCATGCGCAGCTCCTTCTCAGGATTAACCATTCGAACAGCACAAAGTATTCGAAGGCAACGAAGCGGGGTGAGCTCCCAGGTGTCTTCAAGAGGGGTGCCAGCGAAGGGCATGAGAAAGTTAACGGGGATTGAATCTCCCTCTAAATTTTTGAGAGCAAAAATCGCCTCGACTAGTTGTTGGTCTGTTTCTTTCATACCAACGATGAGGCCCGAACACGCAGAAAGTCCAGCTTCTTGAGCTGCAGAGACAGTGTCGACGCGTTCCTGATATGTATGGGTGGAACAAATATTTTGGTAATGGTCTTCGCTCGTATTGAGATTGTGATTGTAAGCATCCGCCCCCGCTTCAGAGAGACGTTGCGCTTGACCTTCTTTGAGAATTCCTAGGCAAGCACAGACTTCTGCTTGGGGGTATTCATCTTTGAGGTCTTCAATCATGGTGGCAACTCGCTCTACGTCGCGATCAGTGGGGCCTTTCCCCGACGCCACCATGCAGATACGGCTAGCACCCCCCGCAATTCCGTACCCGGCTTGCTCCACTGCCTCCTGAGGCTTCATCCAGGTATATTTCAGAATTTCAGCTTGCGAACCCAGACGCTGGGAACAATACCCACAATCTTCAGGACAAAGCCCCGATTTAAGGTTGACTAGATAGTTCACCTTAACAGTATTAGAAAAATAATAACGTCTTAAATCCGATGCTGCTTCTACAAGGGAGAGCGTCTGCTCATCAGAAGCCGCGAGCATAGACAGCGCCTCCTCGCGAGTAGTTGGGTTGCCGCCGGCGAGAATACGTTCCGAAATTAGCTTAAAGTTATGGTTCATAGAGTTATTCAATCGATAATTTGAACACTGTTCAAATTATGAAGCCCTATTACCCTGTATATGAAGTTTAGGCAGTTTTCTCGACGTAAATTTTACGCTCCGCACCCTCCTGCACCGCAGCCGCAGTTACCGCCGCAACCGCCAGCACCCTCGGCATCGTCCTCGGCAAATACTTCATCGGCGTAGCTTTGCGCGTCTTCCACACCTTCGGACTGCAGGTAGGAAACATACTCTGCCGCCAAATCCCGCTGCCCAGCACCAATAATCGAGAGCCCTGCGCTATCCAAAAGCTGCAAATCTTCAAAAATAGCGCGCGGTTCAGAAGCAGGGACATCTCTCAGATACAGAGAGTCCACGCAATGAAGAGCCAACGACTGTAGCGAGCGCAAATGAAGATCCCGGCCTTCTCCCACGCGAAGGCTCTTGGCAGGGGCGGCAATGCGAGCCGCCGCCAGAATGCGCAAACACTGCATTGGAGTTAGAGCAGAAGAACCGGGGGCCTCCACCTCTTCATTTGGCACCAGAAAATTGACGGTAATCCGCTGCGCGGCGTCGTCCTGAGTCAGCGAGAAGATTTGTTGCGCTAATTCTTCTTGACTCTCCGATGCGCCTACATTGATGGCGTAAGGCTCTTGGGGGCGGTCCTTGCGAACCTTCCCCTGCGCGTCCAGAAGGTTTACTACCTCAATAGTGTTACGAAAGAACATCCGGCGGAATTCAGCGGCAAATTCAACCAGAGCGAACGTCGCACCGGGTCCGGCGGTGACCATATCAAGGACATCCTGCGCGGTTGCTTGGCCTCCGGCGCGTAGCTTCTGGGTAAGTTCTGCAAAGTTGAGTGTCATGTTTCCATTCAACCGCATTTTGAATGCAAATCATTCTTTTATGTCACGTTTTACAATGGACAGGTGGCTTTATCACGCGAAAAAATATTGAGTACCGCCTTTGACCTCCTTAAGCAGTATGGCCTGGCGGATCTTTCGATGCGTCGTTTAGCCACCGAATTAGGTGTGGCACCGGGGTCTATCTACTATCACGTCAAAAATAAGCAGGAGCTGTTGGCTTCTCTCGCCTCAAGGATGCTTGCCGATGTTCGATGCGAGGGCGCCACACCCACCGCCGCCCTGATGGCAGGCGCCAGAGAGCTGTACCGGCAACTTGCCCAGGTGCATGAAAGCGCTGAAGTTATCCGCATGGCGCTGGCAATGCACCCTAACGAACTCGCTTTCTTTTCCGAGAGCCAAGAACTATTTGAGGCTCTATCTCTCAATGCAGAACAGGGCCAAAATGCCTCTCGCGCACTACTTCACCTCTGTCTCAGTCTGATGGAAGAAGAGCAAACCCGCGCCCTACTCTGCGGCAGTGCGGTCCCCGAGTATCCACCGTCGCCCTATATCGACGCCGTCCACGCACTCCTGCGCGGCTGGGTGCCCTGCACATCTTAAGATTTTCTGTACACCCCGGAATATTTCCACCGGGACTAAACTTGTACCCTACGGCGCTTTGATTGGGCGCCGAGAGCAATAGCTCTCCCCCCGTAACGAAAGTTAGCGCATGACTAAATTTGCCGAGCCAATCTGGGGCGCTCTGCCGGATCACAAAGGTCAGGTAGAAAAAGTACGCCAGGCATTCATCGATAAATATGGGGAAGAACCCGACGGCGTATGGTCCGCCCCCGGGCGCCTTAACCTGCTCGGTGAATACATCGACTTCCTTGGGGGATCATGCATGCCCATGCCCTTGCCCTACCGTACCTATGTGGCAGGAAAAATGCGTAGCGACGGGGTACTGCGCGCGTCGTCCCTTCAGATGCCGGGGGACGAACGCACCGTAGTCATCGGGGAGATTAAACCTGGTTCGCTCAAAGGCTGGTTCACCTATGTTGCTGGAGTGGCATGGTCTATGAACCAAGAGGGCGGAAAAGACATTGCTTTGCCCCTGAATTTTGGGGCTGACTTGGTCATTGATTCGCGCGTTCCGGTAGGCGGCGGGCTGTCCTCCTCTGCTGCTCTAGAGTGCTCTACCGCCCTCGCGCTGCTCGACCTCTCCTGTCCCCTGAGAGAGGGTTGCTCCACCACCGAGCCACTTCCCTCCAACCGCGGGCCTGAAAACGACGAACTCCGGGCACGCCTGGCACAGGTCTGCATTCGCGCAGAAAACGAAGTTGCCGGCGCCCACACCGGAGGCCTGGATCAGACTACTTCGTTGCGCTCACGCCCGGGTAAAGCACTGGTGATTGATTTCCGAGACTTCTCCCTCCAGCCCGTGGAAGCAGACCTCAAATCGGCAGGACTTGCATTCCTTGTCATCAACACCAACACCCCGCACGAGCTCTCGGGAGATGCTTTCGCGGTCCGCCGGCAAGCCTCCGAACTCTGCACGCAAGCCCTGGAACTGGATTTCTTACGCAACGCGCTCCCCGAAGATCTCACCTGCGAGGGCATGAACGAGCGCCAAGCTAAGCTGTGGCGGCTCAATCTGGTGGACGAATCCACCACGTTGGCGCTCGACGCCGTCGAACGGCAACACGGCACGCCGTCGTTCCCCAGGGGCTGGATTCGCCATGTTTTCCATGACATGTGCTTGGTTGAACGAGCCGCTTATCTGCTGAAAAATTCCCAGGAGCTTGGGGCAGGTGCATGGACTGAACTGGGGCATCTTTTCACCGAATCGTTTGTTTCGATGCGTGATGAGCTTCAGGCATCTCGGGAAGAAATAGATGTCGCAGTTTCTACGTGTATAGAAAATGGGGCGCTGGGTGCCCGGATTGTGGGTGGAGGCTTCGGTGGCGCAGTGATGGCACTAGTGAACCGCAATGAACTCAAATCGACGGCGCAGGCTGTTGCCAATACTTATGCGAAGAAGGGCTACTCCGACCCGGAGTTTTTGCCTATGGTGGCGGGGTTCGCTGCCGATAAAGACCTTTAGTCTTCACTGACTTACACCCGAAAGGTATATTCCCATGCAGACATATTCAGAAGCCGCGCTGCGTAAAAGCTTTATCAACTGCACCAAAGGTGCATCTCAGCGCATCAACATCCCCAAAGAGGTTCTTTCTACCGACTGGGCGAATGAGATTTTTCTGAGCTGGACCGACCCGAAATCGCCCCAGAATGCTTATGTGGTGGCAGAAACGTCTAAGGGGCTTCAAGGCTTAGTGATGGAGCGCAAAAAAGCTCCTGCCAAGGGTGGCGCGCGCATGTGCCAGTTCTGCCTCACACTCAATTCTTCGACCGGTGTTTCATTGATGTCGATTCCCACCGCGAAGTCGTCGAAAGAGAACTACGGCAGCATCGGAACCTATATCTGCACCGATTTAGAGTGCGTTGCCTACACTTTGGGCAAGAAGAAACCCGAGGGAATCCGCCAGATGGAAGAATCCCTCACGCAGGATGAGAAGATTGCCCGCTTGTTAGAGAACGTCCAAGGGTTGATTGCGCGCATTGAAGAAAGCTTAAAGAAATAAGCTACGTATCTTGCTGCGCGCCTTCTCCCCACTGCGCCCTTCGCCTCCCTCCCCTCCCCCAGTTTGCATCAAACTTTGAGGGCTGTACCACGCTTTGTGTGGTACAGCCCTACTTTTTGATACAAACTCTCAGCGCCCGCCGTTTTGTTAGGAAACGTGAACCACCGGACGACGGCGGATCTTGGGTTCTGCGCGCCGGAGCACCTCGTGCGTCGTGGGCGCAACCTGGCCTTGACCAAAGAAGAGGAAGGCGAGGAAGTTCTTTAGCGGCGAGCCAGCAGCCCAGTCGAGGTAAACGTGGGGAACAGTTCCGGTCATATCGCGGATTTCTAATGCAAGGGCGGAGATGTCGTTGGCGATAGCAGAACCGGATGCCGCGAGAATCTTCTGATCCCCTACCGTGACTCCCTTGACCACAATGTCTGAGCGGAAAGTGGAGGGGTCCATCACTGCGATTTCGAGGAACATAACGTTTTCGACGTCGCCAATGTGATGCGCCCACTCCTCACGTCCACGCTTTTCCATATAGTCGGCGAGGTTGAAATTGTCAGGTCGGTGAGCGATGAGGTGGATGGGGACGTCTGGCTTTTCCATGATGAATTGCATAGCTTTTTTGTCGAAATGCACGCTTTCGATACGCAGTTCATAGGCACGCATAGCTCGCGAGATGAAGGAAACGATGAGTATTCCACAGATAAAGAAGCTAGAAATGCGCAGGCCTTCGGGGCGTTCGATGATGTTTGCCACCGTGGTGTAAACGAAAACCAGGGTGATTACCGAGTAAAACACCAAGGCATAAGGCTCGTGTTTTTTCTTCGCCGAGAGGGTTACGGCGAATGCAGCACTGGTCATCAATACCAGCACACCGGTGGCGTAGGCGCCGCCCTGGGCTTCAACGTCAGCATCAAAAATCAGGGTGATGACGAAAGCTACGGCGATAAACACCAGGGTGAGGGGGCGCGACGCGCGGGACCACTCAGGTGCCATACCGTAGCGAGGCAGGTAGCGGGGCACGAGATTGAGAAGCCCACTCATGGCTGAGGCACCGGCGAACCAGAGAATTAGGATGGTAGAGATGTCATAAACAGTGCCGAATACTTCGCCAAATTGCTGGTGGGCGAGGTAAGCGAGCGCGCGTCCGTTGGCATGACCTCCTGCTTGGAATTCTTCTTGGGGAATCAGCAGAGTGGTGGTGAAACTGGAGGTAATGAGTAGAACGCTCATGATGAGCGCGGCGGTAGTGAGTAGTTTTTTGGTATCACGGACGCGGTTAGCGATTTTTTCGGTGGGATTAGCACCTTTTGCACGAATTTGGGGCATAACGACCACGCCGGTTTCGAAACCACTCATACCGAGGGCGATTTTGGGAAACACCAGCACGATGAGTCCGATTGCTAGCCATTTGTTGCCGTGGGAGGCGGTGAGCCCTGTCCACCAGTCGATGGTACGGATGGGTTCGTGGATGATGTGAATGATAGCACCGATGATGACTACCAGGTTGACAAGCAAGAATACTGCGACCAAAACAATAGAAACACCGATTGCTTCTTTGAATCCTCGCAGGAAGACTGCTGCCAGCAATCCGAGGAATACTAGCGTAATGAGTACGTGGTGGCCGTGAAGAAATGAGGGTACGAAGGGGTTGGCTTCGAGGTGCTCTGCGGCATCGGCGGCGGAGAGCGTCATGGTAATCATGAAGTCTGTGGTGGTGAAGCCCAGAAGCACGAGTACAAAAATTTTGGCTGGCCAGCGGGAAAGTAGTCGCTCTAGCATGTGAATGGAGCCTGCACCGGCGGGTGATTCGGCGGCTACTCGGCGATAGATGGGTAGCGCGCCGAAGAGGGTCACAATGACTAGGACGAGCGTTACCAGGGGGCTAAGTAGGCCAGCAGCGAGGGCTGCGATAGCGGGTTGATAGCCTAGGGTGGAGAAGTAGTCTACGCCAGAAAGGCACATGACCTGCCACCAGGAGTGCCCCTCTTTATGGGGGTGCCGTTTGCCGTGTGGTCCGGGGAGGTCGGCTTTGAGTTTGGTTCCCAACATCCAGGATTTGGTAGATTCTCGCATTTTATCGATGCGTACTGAACCTTGCCGTGTTTCAGGATCGCTGTTGTGAGCACGAGCAGCAATTTTGTACTGCTGGTTTTTGAGAGACCCCATGTGGAAGGGACCTTTCTATAAGTACGCTCGGGTGTGAGTCCGAGGCGCAAACTATTTTGACTTAGCGAGTATACGCCCGCTGGCATCAGACACGCCGAGCCCTAACCGATAAATTTTAGTGATTCGCGTCCTGCTTATCCCTGATTTTGCAGGGTAGATAGGGTGAACTGTATCTTTTATTCCATTTTTGAAACATAAATGATTTACAAATCAGATTATCGCTCAGTAGACTTAGTATCAGTTCTTCTCAAAGAACGATTGAGGGCAAATATGAACATTGCCTCGTCATTTAGTGGAAAGGATTGAATCATGGGCTTTAATGTAGACGGTCTCAAAGACAAAGCAAACGAAGGTATTGACTCCGGCAAAGACGCAGTCAACGAAAAGGCTGGCAAGGACGTCGTCAATGACGACCACACCAACACCGCCAAGGATAAAGCGGGCGAGCAGATTGATGGTCTCGGCGACAAGTTCGGTAAGTAGTCTTTGCCTTTAGTTTGTAGCTAAAAGCCCCGGTGGCTTTTAGCATATCTAGACTTTTTGAGGAGTAATTATGTTGGAAAAAGATAATATCGAAAACCAGGCTAAAGACGGCATTCCCTCAGCTAAAGAGGCAGTGAAAGATAACGCAGGTCAGGAAGTTATCACCGAAGCTCAGGCGAACACCTCAAATGTTGAGGCTGACCAGCAGATTAACGATGTGCGCGAGCGCTTCGGAAAATAAATTTCCAGATATTTTTCAGGTGATTCTCGGTTTTCAGAAGTATACTTAGAAATACCAAGTAGGCAATATACAAGGAGGAATCCCATGAGTGCACAGGATAAATTGAACGAATTTGCAGGCAAGGCAAAAGAGGGTATCGGCAACGCTACTGGCAACGAAGAGCTGAAGGCTGAAGGTCAGACTGACCAGGCTCAGGCTAAGGTTGCCGATGCGGCTAACAACGCTAAGGACAAGGTCGAGGGTATTAAGAACTCCCTGAAGAACGACTAAGTTCGCCTCTTTTATTTAGGTGGTGCTCCCTTCGAGGGAGTACCACCTCTTGTTTTAAGGAGGCAGAGTACCGCGTGGTGTGTAAGGGATTTTTCTTTTTCCGAGCGGATACTAGGCTTAGAAATGGACTAGATACAACTAATTAGAGGAGATTTCTTCATGGAACGCGCACAAGCAACACAGGCTGAAGCTGAGAAGGTCATTGAAGACGGCGGAGTGGTTATTTACTGGCGCCCCGGTTGCCCTTTCTGCGAGGCATTGGATTCTGGCTTGGGTGAGACTGGCGATGACGCTACCTGGGTGAATATTTGGGAGGACGCCGACGCCGAGGCATTCGTCAAGTCTGTCAATGATGGCAACGCCGTGGTACCTACAGTGACTAATTCTGAGAAGTCTTTTGTAGCTTCATCTTCCAAAGCACCGAAAATTGTGTCCCTGATGATCGAGAAGTCAAAGAAGTAGGCGTTATTTCCATGGATATTTCCCACAACAACACTTCGCGCCCGCCACTCAACCGGGATACCACCGTATGCATTTCGCTCTCGGGACGCCCATCGAATCACGGCATTAAGTTCCACAACTATCTCTATGAAAAGTTCGGGCTTGATTTTCTTTACAAGGCAATGACTACTTCAGATATTGAGGCTGCAATCGGCGGTGTGCGTGCGCTCGGCATTCGTGGTTGTTCCGTTTCCATGCCGTTCAAGCAGGCTGTTATTCCTCTGGTGAATGAGGTGGACCATTCAGCGTCTGTCATTGGTGCAGTCAACACGATTGTGAATACTGATGGCTATCTCCATGCGTACAACACCGACGTGATTGCGGTTGCCTCCCTTCTGAAAACTCATAATGTTGCCCCGTCTCTTCCCTTCATGTTGCAGGGTTCTGGCGGTATGGCGCGCGCTGTGGCAGGTGCTTTTTATGACGCCGGGTTCAAGCGGGGCACGATTGTGGCACGTAATGAGCAGGCAGGTAAAGAGCTAGCTCAACAGTATGGCTATGACTGGATGCCTGAAGTGGGTTCTTTAACAGCTCCTGTAATTGTGAATGTAACCCCTCTTGGAATGGAAGGCGGTCCAGAGAAAGACACCCTCGCTTTCCCCCAGCCCACCATTGAGGCGGCGGAGGTAGTGTTCGACGTCGTCGCTATGCCCGTTGAGACTCCCCTCATTCAGGCTGGACGCGCGGCAGGTAAGGAGGTCATTACCGGCGGCGAGGTGGCTGCGCTCCAAGCGGCTGAGCAGTTTAAGTTGTACACCGGTGTGGAAGTTTCTCCTGAACTGGTGGAAGAAGCAGAGGCACAAGCTAACTAGCTTTCGCGCTAATCAGTCGAACATCTCCCCCGCTCTCGTTATGAGGGCGGGGAGATATTTATCCCACCTTATTAAAAGAGGAGAAATCTATCTCAGTTCACTACGATGGAAGAAACCGTAGATGCCAACACGTAAAAGAGAATTTCCTGTGGATAAGAGACAGCTTGCTAATAGCATTTGGACCGCTGCGAATGAGATGCGGGGTAGCCTAGATGCCACGGACTATAAGGATTTTATCCTGGGGTTTCTCTTTTATAAGTACCTCTCTGATAAAGAAGTTGAGTACTTCATTGACAATGGGGTTCCTGCAGAAGAGCTGCCAGTCGAACTAACCAACGCTTCTGAAGCTAACTCTCACATTTACTTCACGAACGCACGCGATAACCTCGGCTACTACATTGCGTATGAGGATCTCTTTGAGTCGTGGTTGTCTAAGCGAGCCACACTAGATGTAGCTGATATTTCTGAAGGTCTGCGCCGATTTGATGCTTCAGTGCACCCGGCGCATCAGCATCTTTATAAGGATATTTTTGCGTCTTTTCTCTCCAGTATTCGCAAGCTGGGTGATAACGCTTCGGCACAGGCAAAGAAGCTGCGTGCGATTATGAACGTCATTAAGGACGTGCCCACCGGATCAGGTGCTGACTATGACATCTTGGGATATGTCTATGAGTATTTGATTGGCAAGTTTGCAGCGAATGCGGGTAAGAAAAACGGTGAGTTTTATACTCCGCATACGGTGGCTTTGGCGATGGCTGAAATTGTGGCTCATCATGTGGCTGAACGCGATGCTATTGAGATTTATGACCCGACTTCGGGTTCTGGCTCCTTGCTTCTGAATATTGGCCAGGCTGTCGAACGGCGTGCGGGTAGGGTTGGAAGTATTCGTTATTATGCGCAGGAGCTGAAACAGGATGCTTATAACCTCACTCGCATGAATCTAGTGATGCGTGGCATGGAGGCTTCTAATATCGTGACCCGTCGCGGTGATTCTTTGGATCAAGACTGGCCGATGATCGATAAGTACGACAACTACAATCTCTTGCGGGTTGATGCTGTGGTATCTAACCCTCCTTATTCGGCTAAGTGGGATCGTGATCAAGCTCAGAGCGACCCTCGTTTTACAGAGTATGGTCTTGCGCCTGAGACGAAGGCTGATTATGCCTTCCTCTTGCACGAGCTTTATCACCTCAAGGATGACGGCATTATGACGATTATTTTGCCGCATGGTGTACTATTTCGCGGTGGCGAAGAAGAAAAGATTCGTCGTCATTTGATTGAGAAGAACAATATTGAGGCTGTTATTGGTCTGCCGGCAAATATTTTCTTTGGTACGGGTATTTCGACCATTGTAATGGTGCTGAAGAAACAGCGTTCTGCTGATACGGGCGTGCTGTTCGTTGATGCTTCTAAGGGTTTTGTGAAGGCTGGTACTAAGAACGACCTGCGCCCGCGTGATGTTCGCAAGATTGTTGATACGGTCATTGAGCGCCGTGATGTTAAGAAATATTCAAGGGTGGTGTCTCGCGATGAGATTCGTGAGAACGACTATAACCTCAATATTCCTCGCTATGTGGATTCGTCTGAGGATGCTGAGTACTTTGATATTTTCTCGACTATGTTTGGTGGAATCCCTCACCGCGAGCTAGATTACTTCAAGGATTATTGGACGAGTCTTCCCGGCCTGCGCGAATCTATTTTTGAGCAGATTAGCCCCACTCATTCTCAGGTTCGTGATGGTGTTGAAATAACGTCGGCAGTGCAAGCGCACGAGTCTGTAGCTGATTTTACACAGGCTTTTACTGAGGCTTTTGAGGGCTTTGAGGGTGCTTTGCATACTCGCTTGATCGAAAATATTGAGTCTGTTGATCTGTTGACTGTTGAGGCTGATATTCGGGCTGAGATTTTTGACCGTCTTGCAGGGGTTCCTCTGGTTGATGACTATGAGGTGTATCAGCATTTTGCGGACGCTTGGGCGGGTATTGAGAATGACCTTGAAGTCATCAAGCGTGAAGGTTGGGATGCTACGCGTGAGGTTGTGCCCAACATGGTTGTGAAGACCAAGAACAAGCAGAAGGTTGAGGTACAGGACGGCTGGCTGGGTAAGGTTTTTGACTTTGAGCTAGTGCAGAAGGTCTTGTTGAATGATGATCTAGAAGCTATTCAAGAACTTCGCGAAAAGAACGCCGTGTTAGCAGCCCGTTTGGCTGAACTGTTTGAGTCTGTAGATGAAGAGGATTATGAGCAGGGCGATGTTTCTTTGGCGAATGCTAAGGGCGATGCTTTTGCTGCGGCTGTAGTTAAGGCTTATGCCAAGAGCCTGAAGAAGAATCGTGAAGAGGTTGCTGAAGGTTCTTTGAACGAGATACTGGTCAGCGCGGCTAAGGCTCTTGAAGATCAAGCAAAGACGGCTAAGGATCTAAAAACCGCTGAGAATGAGCTTGAGGGCAAGACTATTACCGCTATTGCTTCTTTGACGGACGAGCAGGTGATGGAGCTTTTGCATGCCCAGTGGATTACTGGCATGGTGGAGCAGTTTTTCGCGGTACCCGGTGTGGTGTGGGGAAGGCTCATTGATGCCCTGCTGGCATTGGAGTCAAAGTACGCTACGACCTTAGAAGAGGTAAACACTCAGATTGAGGGTACTCAGGCTGAGCTGGCAACCCTCATGGGTCAGTTAACGGGTTCGGATGCCGATATGAAGGGTATTGCTGCACTGGCTGAGATGTTTGGGGGTAAGAACTAATGGTGACACCGGAGATTCGTTTTGAGGGCTTTGAGGGCGAGTGGGATAGTAATCAGCTATCTGATTTAGTCGATAGGGTTATGCGGCGTAACACCGGGTTGCAATCTAAACTCCCTTTGACTATCTCTGCCCAGCATGGCTTGGTCGACCAAGTAACTTACTTTAACAATCAAGTTGCAAGCGCCAATATGGAAAATTATTTACTTTTATATAAGGGCGATTTTGCATATAACAAAAGCACTTCCAATGGCTACCCATGGGGGGCTGTAAAGAGGCTCGATAAGTATGACAAAGGTACCTTGTCAGTTCTGTATATTGCCTTTCGCCCCAAGTCTGAAGCATATGTCAACAGTGGTTTCCTGTCTTCTTATTTTGAGGCCGATAACTGGCACAGAGAAGTGCAGATTCGCGCATCTGAAGGTGCACGCAATCATGGTTTGCTAAATATATCTGCCAATGAATTTCTTGAAATTCCGTTGTCTGTACCGACCACTAATGAAGAACAGTCAAAGATTGAACATTTCACCGAAAATCTACTGGGGGCTGAACAACAGCAAACGACCAAAGTTGAAAAAATTAAATTATTGAAGCAGTCCATGCTGGTCAAGATGTTCCCGCAGGATGGTGCGTCCGTACCTGAGATTCGATTTGAGGGTTTTACGGGTGACTGGAAGCTGAAAACCATCGAAAGTATCGCGGCCAAAACGCTTGGTGGGGGAACCCCAGCTACTTCGCATGCTGAATATTGGAATGGCAATATTCCTTGGATTCAATCTTCCGATTTGTCTGGGGAATCTATTGAAAATCCAACCGTACGTAGGCGGGTAAGCAAAACAGGTATCAAAAATTCTGCAACTATGCTGATACCTGAAAATTCTATTGCGGTAGTAACTCGCGTAGGTGTTGGCAAAGTCTCGATGATGCTCGAACCGTATGCAACAAGCCAGGATTTTATTTCACTTGTAGATATAAAGGGTAATTTACGATTTATCGCTATTGCGGTTAAACAGACTATTCAGGCTTCTCTGTCTCAGCTACAAGGAAGCACTATCAAGGGTATTACCAGAGATGAACTCATATCTAAAAAACTTAGAGTACCCAGCACTGAAGAACAAGCCGCCATCGGCTCCTACTTCCGCCAGCTCGATAAGCTCATTGAGCTTGAAGAAGCCAAACTTGCCAAGCTCACCCAGCTCAAAACTGCCTTCCTCTCTAAGATGTTCGTTTAGGATCCCCTCATGACTCAGCCCCTACAGTTCGCCAACGAAGCAGAGTTTGAAGAAGCCCTCGTCACCCGCCTGTGCACCAGAAACAGGTGGAGCGGCGGCGTCCTCAAAAACCCCACCGAACAGGACCTCATCGACAACTGGGCGCGCATCCTCTTCGAGAACAACCAGCAGGAGTACCGCCTCAACGGTGTGCCCCTATCTGACTCCGAAAAGAAAACCCTCGTAGAGCACCTCAAGGGTATTACGGACCCCGGTGCCATGCATCAGCTCCTTCAGGGCAAATACATCGAGCTGGTGCGTGATAACCCGCAAGACACCGTCAACCACGGCAAACCCGTCCAACTACAAATCTTCGACCCCCGCCAAATCGCAGGCGGCGACTCCACCTACCAAATCGCCCAGCAGCCCAAATTCGCCCGGCACATCCAAGAAGACCGTAACCGGCGCGGCGATATCGTTCTACTGATCTGGGGTCTACCGCTCATTCACGTAGAACTCAAAAACCACGGGCACAGCACCGAAGAAGCCATCTGGCAGATCCGTAAATACATGCAGCAGGGCGTCTACACCGGCATCATGAACACGGTGCAAACCTTCGTAGCAATGACCCCCGAAGAACTCGTTTACTTCGCACGGCCAGCCAGTGCAGATGACTTCAACAAGAACTTCCAGTTCAAGTGGTCACGAGCAGACAACGAATACTACGATAACTGGGCAGACAACGCCTCGTCCTTCCTCGGCATTCCCCAATCACACCAGCTCATCGGCGACTTCATGATTGCAGATAGTGGCGACGGTGTTCTTAAAGTCCTACGCCCCTACCAAATCCATGCCGTCCAATCGATTATCAGCAAACTCGGTGAAATCAACCGCGTGCATCCTGAAGACTGGACCCGCAACACCCAAAAAGGTGGCTACATCTGGCATACCACAGGCTCAGGCAAAACCATGTCGTCCTTCAAATCAGCGGCGCTGCTTGCCCGAGAAGGCCTCGCAGACAAAGTTGTCTTTGTGCTCGACCGTATCGAACTCTCAGAACAGTCTGAAAAGGAATACAAGAACTTCGCAGATGACAGCGTAGAGCTCCACCGTCCAGCCAGCACCGTCCTCTTGCTGAGAGATCTCAAAGATACCGGTAAAACGCTCATTATTACCTCCCTGCACAAGCTCGGGAGACTCTGTGCAGAAGACACCTTCGCAGGCGAAGCAGACTTTCAAAGAATCTCTAACCAGCGCATCGTCTTTGTTGTCGATGAAGCCCACCGCTCCACCTTCGGCATTATGTTCCGCGACATCCACAACCGCCTGCCTCATGCAGTCTTCATTGGCTTCACCGGAACACCCATTTACGACGAAAACAAATGCAAAGACACCATCACCAGCGAGCTTTTCGGTAGCGAACTCCACCGTTACAGCATCGCTTTCGGTCTGCGCGACAACAACGTGCTGGGCTTCAATACCCAGGGCGTACCCACTTACTCCGACCTTCGCCAAGCAGTCGCCATTCGCCAAGCAGGCGGTGTAGATAGAAACAGCATTGTTGATATCATGCAGAGCGAATCCCGCAAAGCCATCTATGACAAGTTCATGGACCCACAACAGGTTCCATGGGCCGGCGGAGAAGGCGAAGACGGAAAATACATCCACGGCATTGAAGACTATGCTGACAAGGAAATCTGGGAATCTGAAGAACACCGCGATCAAGTAGTCAAACACATTATCGGCAATTGGCCGGAACGCTCAGTCGCGGGAAAATTCCACGCTATTCTCGCAACAAGCAGTGTTCAAGAAGCTATCGCCTACTACCGTCTTTTCAAAGAACTGGCGCCTTACCTCAAAATCACCTCTATCTTCACCGAGCGTGAAGAACATGATGAAGAAAGCTACCTGCGCGATCAAGGCATCCGCGAAATCCTCACCGATTACAACGAACGCTACCAACAGCACTTCTCTCGTGAAGATATGGCTAGCTTCAAAACAGATGTTGCAGATCGCCTAGCCCACAAGCAGGGTTACCGTACCATCGAGAATCAGCCTGAGCTACAACTAGACATTGTCATCGTTGTCAATCAGCTGCTTACTGGCTATGACTCCAAATGGGTCAATACTCTATATCTTGACAAAGTGCTCAAGTACGACGGTCTCGTGCAAGCATTTTCACGTACCAACCGCATCTTCAATCACTCAGCACTTAAGCCGTTTGGCTCGATTATCTACTTCCGCAGAGTGCACACCATGGAACGAAACATCACCGATGCTTTCGACCTCTACGCAGGAGACCGCGCCGCTGACGTCTTTGCTGACCCCCTACCTAAGACCCTGACCGCAATCAACGGTATCCATGACCGCATCAAAGCAGTCTTTAGAGAAGCAGGGCTTGAAGGATTCGATAGGCTTCCTGAAGGCAAAGAAGCACGCTCAAAATTTGCTGCTGCAGTTACAGAACTCATCAACAAAATCGAAACTGCAAGCCTTCAAGGCTTCACCTGGAGCGAGAGCACCTACACCTTTGACGATACCCCTGACCAGGAGCCAGTCACCGTTGAGATTGACGAGGAAACCTATAACGTGCTGCTTGCCAGACTCCAAGAGCTTGCGGCGAACGAAGATGAAACAGAGAGTGAAGGTGAGGGCGAAAAAAGCATCCCGCTAGATCTGACGGCACTTGCTATTGCTCGCGACACTTTACGCATTGATTACGAGTACCTAGAATCCCGCTTTACCAACTTGCGTGAAGCGCTCAGAGAAGAAAATAACTCTACTCAGTACATTGATGAATTGCGCACCCAGGTACAAAATGCCTACGCCACGCTCTCTCAAGAAGACCAAGAAATCGCTCAAACCATTCTCAACGATCTTGAAAATGGTTCCATCGATATCCACGAAGAGAGAACTTTCCGAGACTACCTCAACCTCTATAAGTCTCAACAACAAAATAAACGAGCGGCAGCACTTCACGAAGCGCTCGGAATCTCAGAAGAGAAAATATCCGAGATTATGAAGCTTGGTATCACTGAAGCAGCTGACCTCACTTCTTTTGGCCGACTTCAAGCGCTTAAAGCTGATATTAGTTACCCAAAGTTTACGGTGTACCTCAAACGCCAAAATGTGCAATTTAACCGTTTCAAACAAAATGTTGCAGCGGAACGCCTCATAAAAGACTTCTTCCTCAAAGGAGCTGACCCGCGAAACTGGGACGCTAATAAAGCCTTGTAAAGGCAAGAGCCTCACTGCGGGACAGAGTTATCCACTGCTTTAAGTGACACTTCACTTTCAAACAAAAGGAACACCATGCACGCGGATGCGATTATCGTTGGTGCCGGACTCTCCGGCCTGGTTGCGGCCAATGAGCTGATTTCAGCCGGCAAAAAGGTCATAATCATCGACCAAGAAAACGAGAAGAACCTGGGCGGCCAGGCATTCTGGTCGTTCGGTGGCATGTTCTTGGTGGACTCCCCCATGCAGCGTCGCCTAGGTGTTAAAGACTTCTTCGAGCTAGCCTGGCAGGACTGACAGGGCTCAGCAGGTTGGGATCGCCTCGACGGCGAACTCCCTGAGGATGCCTGGGCGCAGCGTTGGGGACGCGCCTACGTTGAATTTGCAGCGGGCGAGAAGCTGTCATGGTTGCAGGGGCAGGGTGTGAAGTTCACGCCCGTCGTAGGCTGGGCAGAGCGCGGCGGCGTATCCACACTAGAACACGGAAACTCGGTTCCACGCTTCCACGTTCCGTGGGGCACCGGTACTGGTGTCTCCGAGCCCTTCGCCCACAAAGTGCGGGCAGCCGCGCCCGAGGGTAAAGCAATCCTGAAATTCCGCCATCGCGTGGATGAACTCGTGATCACCGACGGACGCGTGACGGGCGTCCGTTGCAGACCCGACTGGGTGGTGGCGCGCCCGGTCCAGTTGAGGACTTCAAAACCCACGGTGAAGACTTCATTGTTACTAACACCCTTGAAGAGTTGGGGCGCGGCATGAACGAGCTGACCAGTGATAATCTGCTGAACTTTGAAGGCATCGAGCGTCAGGTACGCGCCCGCGACCACGAAATCACCAACCTATATTCCAAGGATGTTCAGGTCATGAGCATCCGCAACAGCCGCCGATACATTGGCGACAAGCTGGTGCGTGTGGCAAAGCCCCCACAAGCTTCTTGACCCCAGACACGGTCCGCTTATTGCCGTTCGGCTCTGGACGGCCACCCGCAAAAACCCTAGGTGGTATTCAGACCAACCTCGACGCGCAGGCATTTGCTACCACCGGCAACCTCCTTGAGGGTCTTTATGCCGTGGGGGAGGCTGCGGGCTTCGGCGGCGGGGTCGCGCACGGCTATAACACGCTTGAAGGCACCTTCTTAGGCCAGTGCGTCTTTACCGGACGAACGGCAGGCAGGGCAATCGCGCGTGTCCTGTAGATTAAAGCATAAAGACGGGGTTTCAACGTTCATGAACGTTGAAACCCTGCCTTTTATTTACTTTACGTAGAGGTTTAATTCCTATTCCAGGTCTCTTGAAAATCTCTGATGGGTGGGGATGAGGGAATGAGATGACTCGCGTGAGCGAGTAAAAATTTTTGAAACTACAAGAACTCCACACCCTGTTCTTTGCAGTTATCCACAGGTGGGGATAAAACTGGGGATATTGCTTACATGCGTGTAATTACGCGAAACTTAAAGCGCCGATTTTCAGTATCCACAGCCTGTTAACAACTATGGAATTACAGAGCTGTAGTTATTAACAGCTGTGGATAAGGTCTGTGGAAATTGTAATTTAGTGGCTTATTTTTACCGTCGCAGCGGCGTCCGGGAGTTGCCACCTAGTTGTTGCAGTATTAGCGTCAAGATGGCGCCGGTTGCCAATCCACCTAGGTGCGCTTGCCAGGAAATTCCCGGCATGATGAACCCGAACACCATGTTGATAGCTATCAATGTCAGAATGGGTGTGGCATTAGCTCCTCTCATGCGAGTAAGCACAAAAAACGCGCCAAATAGACCAAAGATAGCGCCCGATGCACCCACCGTATTTACGTTCAAATCTCCAGTGAGTGCACCCCATATCCACACACCCAACGATCCGCCCACAATAGAGAGCACATATACCAGTAGGTATTTCCAGCGCCCCATCATGGGTTCTATCGCGCGACCAAACAGCCAGAGAGAGAACATATTCAGCAGCAGGTGCGTCGGTGAACTTTGAGCATGAAGAAAACCCGACGTCAGCACGCGCCACCACTCGCCCGTCATCTCCACATAGAGCGGGTTAAAGAGAAAATGAATGAGCATCCAGCGACCAGGAATGAATTGCTGCAAAAGATAGGCAAGAATGTTGAGCCCAATTAGCACAAAAGTTACCAGCGGCGCCGTCGTTGGGCCACTTCTCACCTTGTTTTGACGGCGGTGCTCGTCTCTGCAGTCCACGCACATCAATCCCACTTCTAGCGGAACCTGGCATTCTGTGCAGGTGGGTCGGCCACATCGTCCGCATCGGGTGTATGTCACTCGGTCAGGGTGGCGCGGGCATGTAGTAACCTGCGGTGATTCTTCAAAATGGTGTTCAGTCACTGATTTACCTATCTCAGGGGTACTGTTCCAACGGCTGAGGTATATAAAAGGCTCGCTCGGAAAATCCGAGCGAGCCTTCGGTATCTCTTCAGATGGTGAAGGGCTTAGAGCTCTTCAATATCGATGGAGGAAATAACGACATCTTCAACAGGGCGATCCATAGCACCGGTTGCTACGCCTTCAATAGCGTCTACAACCTTCTTGGAGTCTTCGCCTACTACCTCACCGAAGATGGTGTGGCGGCCGTTGAGCCAAGGGGTTTCAACAGTGGTGATGAAGAACTGTGAACCATTGGTGCCGGGGCCTGCGTTTGCCATAGCGAGCAGGTAGGGCTTGTTGAAGGAGAGTTCAGGGTGAATCTCGTCCTTGAACTGGTAGCCAGGACCGCCGATACCCTGGCCGAGGGGGTCGCCACCCTGAATCATGAAATCACGGATAATACGGTGGAAGACGACGTCCTTGTACAAGGGACCTTCCTGTACTTCACCGGTGCGGGGGTGACGCCATTCCTGTGAACCATCGGCTAGACCAATGAAGTTCTTTACGGTCACGGGAGCGTGGTTACCAAAGAGGTCTACCACGATGTCGCCGTGATTGGTGTGAATAGTTGCCTTTGCAGTTGCGTTAGTCATATCTTCATCTTCGCACGATAGAGCGGTTCAAATCTAGAAGAAGTAGGTCTTTAGCACTCAGCGAAAGCTCTATGTCCCCTGAAGTTCTTTGAGGAAAAGAAGTCTCTGACTACCACCACTATTTTACGGCGAGAGAAACCTGAGATTTTTGAGGAGATACACAGAAAAAATCCCACCAGAGTTAGTAAGCTGTATGATGAATACATTACACCTGTGCTCTTCCGAGCAGAGTATTTGTATCCTGAAGGAGGAAAATCATGGCATGCTGCAAGAAAGCAAAAGCCCAGAAGAAAGCTTCTAAGGCTTTCGGTAAAGCCCAGAAGAACACTAACAAGAAGGCTCAGCACTTCACCAAGGTAGCTAACAAGCAGGCTGCTGTTGCTGGCAAGAAGTTTGAAGATTTTCAGAACACTGTAACCGATCGCGTACACGAAGGTATCGAGAAGGCTACTCCTGTTCTTGAAGACGCCGCTTCAAAGGCACGCGTTAAGGCAGGCGTACTTGCTGCTGTTGCTGCAGATAAACTCAACGATGTTGAGGTTCCCGAGCAGGCTCAGACTCTCGCCGCTAAGGCTGGTTACAGCAAGCGTGACCTCAAGAAGGCTCGTAAGAACGCTGTAAAGTCTGCTAACGCATTCGCTAAGCAGCAGAAGAAGGCTGGCAAGAAGTCCAACAAGGGTCTTCTACTGACCGGTCTTGTTGTTGCTGCTGGTTCTGCAGGTTACGCAGCTTACAAGGCTTCACGTCCTGTTGAAGATCCTTGGAAGACTCCTGTTAAGCCCGCAACTGAGACCAAGACCGTTTCTCCGGTTACCTCTCAGACTGCGACTGAAACCAAGTCTGCTAATGCAGCTGCACCTGTAACTCCTAAGACTGTAGCGGAGACCAAGCCTGCAACCGAAACCAAGGCTCCTGCTGCAACTCCTAAGCCTGCAACTGCACCTAAGGTTGTTACTGAGTCCAAGGCATCAGCTCCTAAGAACACCAGCGGCGCGGCTCATGCAGCACCCAAGAAGTCTGCTGATCCTGATTCAGATACTTCACGTCGCGAAGCTGAGAAGAAAGCTGCTAATCCTGCGGCTACTACTCGTGAAAAGTCTTCTGAAGAGATCGTTGCTCAAACCAGCAAGGCACCTGTAGGTAAGGCTAACAATGCTGCACCTGCTACCAAGGCTGCTCAGAACTCTTCATACACCAACAACAAGGAGACCACTTCCTCCAAGTTGAATGAAGAAGGCGTAGAAGCTAAGGATCCTAAGAAGAAGTAATTTTTCTGAAGTCTAGTTCTTGATTGAACGTAGAAGTTCCGCCCCTCGTTGGAGGGGCGGAACTTTTTTATGTCTCAGGTTATTTTTCGATATGAATCAGCGGATCGGGGTGAACTAAGGAGTTCTCCACTTTTTGAGCGGTGAGGTTGAAGGTCAACGGCCCCTCAACTTGATTGCTGTATTTCTTAGCAACGGGTGTTGTTTCCTGAATGAGGTTTTCTCTGCGTTCGGTGAAATCGTTTTCGCTAAATTCATTGGTGTAGGAATTTGGTTCAAGAGTGATGTTTAGGTTGCTAGGCGAATTGCTGGTACCGCTGGATGTTATTTCTAGGCGATGGACGCCGCCTGGCCACTCGTGGTTTCCGACATCTTCGATTGCGCTAAAGGTTCTGTCGATATCACTTGCAGAGATACCGATAACCACCCTATAGGGGTTGTCTTTGACGTTAGTAGAAATAAAAGAATGTTTAATGACGGCGTTTCTCAGCCCATCGGGAGTGGAGATGTTTTTTAAAGATCCCAAAAATGTGCGAGCTTGTTCAACGGTCGTTGCTACAGGAGGAGATATTTCACCGTCGTAACCCTGTTGTACAAAGATTTCTAGCTGACCATTCTCATCAATCACCGCGTGCTGAACCGAGGAATTTTGCATCAGAGAGAGCATATCTTGCCACCCCCGCTCGGTGAGCCCTGGCAAGGAACTCTCCCCAGATGAGTCGCTGGTTTCACGTGAAACATTGTTGGAAGAAGACGCCTGACTCGATGTAGGAATAGAGACCTCTAGCTCTTTCCCTCCCTCAAACGTGAGATAGAAAGAACTCACCTTGTCTGAATCCACCAAATCGCTCATACTTTGCCCAAATTCAGCAGGGTCAGCATGAGCTTGCTTATTCACCTTCGCAAATATCAGTCCACGCCCCTCTGAGCCACTTTCAGCGTGCTCATTATCGAGAAATTTATTTTCTCCCAGGACAGCTTCTGCCTCAGCACCCGAAGTTTTATAGCTCTCTTCCCAAGCTTTATTTTCATCTCGATACCGATCAAACATGTTGTAGACCAGGAAACCTAAAGTACCGAGAATAACCGCGATAACTAGACCGATGATTCCCAGAATCCCCAGCACGGTTTTGAGCACCGTTGGGGCCTTTGAACGTTGTGGATAATTCATAGTTCTATTTCCCCTCATAGATAGCGGCAGGCGGAGTCTTCTGATCAGCTGACTTGACCGCTACTTTTAGTTGAATTTGGGGAATTATTTTCTGAACTTTCTTTTCTAGTTCCTGGTACTGGTCCTGGCTATATTTTTGAGAGTCAGTCTGGGGGTTGAGCTGAATTAGTATTTGAGGTTTCCCCTGTTCTTCGCCGGTAAAATAGACTGCCGCCAGATCTGGAGCAAAAACAGACGCGTGAACATCGTTCACCATCGAAGAGGTTTTCGTTGCCAAGTTCGCAGGAAAATCACTATAAACAACCGATATAAGATGATTTCTTTCTACTTCAACCATATAAGTTACGCTCACCGCCACTGCTGAAAGCTGAGACACTTCAGCTAAGTGAGCAGCTTTTCCCAGTTCATTCTCTGCCCTATCTCGATACAGCAGAGAATCGGCTCCCCCTATTTTCACTACCGTATGGTCAGTGGCGCCAACTTCGATGGAATACTCGGCCGGATGAGCAGTATATAGGTTCTCAAGAAGCACCTGCCAAGTCTGGGCGGAGAGGTTCTGTGCAGCATGGGTATCCACAGAGATATAAGAACCGGTATCCGTAAATATCTGAAGAGTATCCACACCTGGCTGCTGCGCGGCGTCCTTAATATCCGACATCGAATCTTCTAGGTGCTGAATACCTGTTCCTGAAAGCTGAATAGCGAGACTAGGTCGCCCATCTGCAGTCCCTCGGCGGTCATATTCTGAATAAATTACCTGAGAAAAATTCTTACTCTGCGCAGTGGGGGTAGCCAAGGCAGAGGGGGTAGCCGATGATTCAGCAACAGAACTGCTACTACTTGCTATTGCCCCACTCCCCCGCTGGGAGATATCAGTGGAAGAGCCGCGCATCAGTAAATTTACGAAGACGCCGAATCCCACCATCAGCAGCAGGAGAAACGCACAGATAGACCCCAGGACGATTGCGATGATACGCCCGGTAGATAAGCCCGGTTTAGACGGCGCCTGAGGCGGGTAAGACTGTGAGGACGGCAAGGTCTGCCTGTACGGGTATTGCCGGTTTTCAGGCGGCTGAAGAGGGCGCTGTGAGCTGCTCATGGTTACCTCGATGTATCTGGACGGCACTACGTGAGCCGTGGAATACTGGCGAGTCTACATAAATCCAGCTTTCAAAAAGTTTTATGACTTCCCTGCCTGTGGATAACTATAAATTGGGGTAGGCACACAGGATATTTCATAAAATATTCCTCAAAGATAGGAGTTATAAACCTATGATTTCTTCCCTTCCCCTGCGAAAAATTCAAGGGTTAGAGCCTGCTCCCCCGTACTCATGGCCGTTAGAGGTGCCCTTCTTTTGGAAATTGGTGAATGGGGTATTCGCCCCACCGAATATGAAGAGCTCGAATCAGTAGCTCTATGGCGTTCTTTCCTGCAAGCTCCTGAACAGTTTATGCGTCACTTTTGAAGGTTCTTCATAAAATTCATATCTGTCTATGCTCCAGGAGCGAGAATATAAAGTTTGGTGAGAGCGCCCCTCATTTCTTCGCTCAGCACCGGAAAAGAGAGTTAAACAAAAAGAAGAGGTTCCAATCAAAAGACTGGAACCTCTTCAAAAAAAGTAGTTCGGCGATAACCTACTCTCCCACACCGTCCCCAGTGCAGTACCATCGGCCCTAGGAGGCTTAGCTTCCGGGTTCGGGATGGAGCCGGGCGTTTCCCTCTAGGTATAATCACCGAAACGTGGAGGCGAGGGGACTCGAACCCCTAACCCCCTGCTTGCAAAGCAGGTGCGCTACCAATTGCGCCACGCCCCCGTGCGGTAGTTATTACTTTACAGGAAGATTTTCTGAAGATGCAAATCAACAACAAATGACGTGCAACACAAGGCAGGTAAATTCACCGTAAACTTCGCCATGCACTATGGGGAGCCACTTTCACAGTGACTCCCCTTGATACTTCATCACAGAAAACCTTTAGTTCTCCAGCCCCGGCACCTTTGCAGCTACAGCTTCTGCAATCTTCAACTCTTCTGGAGTGGGATCGTCATAATGAACAAACCCTTCAGTATCACTCTCAGACACAGAATCTTCCGGTCCAAAATGTTCTTCAGAAATCAATAGTCCATGTGCCCCCAAAATGCGAGCTACTCTATCGATTTCCTGCGGACCCGGCACATCATCCACTACTTTTCGGATGTATTCGTTAATTCGCTCATCACTCACATACTCTTCTCCACGAGCTGCGCGCGTGGCCATCAGTCTACGAATTACTTCCTCTAGCTGCTGATCATTCAAACGATGGCGCAGTACAGCCATCACAGCGGCACGGTCCTGAGGAGGAACATCCTCAGGATACCCAACGCTCAACCAGTCGATCACCCGATTCACGACATTTCTTTGAGGCATCCCGAAACTCCTTTGCATGGGACCTACATGAATAAGAAAATCCTATTTATTATCCGCCAAGCCAAACAGGTTGAAACCGAAGGTATGGTACATAAAGTCTTTCGCGACCCACAACACCGCAATAATGATGACTACAACGATTATCGCAAAAATAACGTAGGCAAGCGCTTTCATTACGCCAGAGGGGCCCTCAGTTTCAATGAGACGGCCGTCCGCAGTGTACTCAGTGGTTCCAGCTAGAAAACGCATACCCACTGCGTAAAGAGCAGGCAAACCTGCTCCAAATAACAGCCCTGCTAAAACCACAGAAATAACTTTTTCGCTTAGCTCAGGAAAACTCATTACGCACCGACCTTGGATGATTTGATGGAACCGGCATCCTGGGAACCATTATCTTCCCAATCAGCATTCACATTTGAGGAGTCAACGGGTGCTCGACGGGAGTGCAGGTACATCCATGCGCAGAAGCCTACGAGGATGAGGAACACTACTAACTCGCCTAGCCAACCACTACCGGTCAATACATTGATGTAGTGACCAATAAACCAGGTAGATGCACCAATCGCGCCGGCAGCTGGCAGAGTAATCAGCCAAGCTACTACCATGCGTCCGGCAATACCCCAGCGAACTTCAGCGCCCTTGCGCCCCAGTCCAGAACCCAAGATAGATCCGGTTGCCACGTGAGTGGTGGAAAGTGCCATACCGAAGTGCGACGACGTCAAAATAATTGCTGCCGAAGAACCTTCAGCTGCCATACCCTGGGGAGTATCAATCTCTACCAAACCTTTGCCGAGGGTGCGGATAATACGCCAGCCACCCCAGTAGGTACCCAAAGCAATAGCCAGGGCACACGATGCTTTAACCCAGAACGGAATATCGGCAGAGGGGTCAATTTCACCCGCAGCAAGCAGAGCCAAGAAAATAACGCCCATAGTCTTCTGAGCATCATTAGTACCGTGAGCCAAAGAAACAAGCGATGCTGTGCAAACCTGGCCCCAGCGGAATCCAGAAGTCTTCTTTGCATCGGAAACAGGGCTTGAAATACGGTAAATCAGCCAGGTGCCCACCGTTGAAACCAAACCGGCAACAAACGGCGCCATCACAGCGGGAATAACTACCTTCGACATAACTCCTGACCATTGGACACCCGAAGTACCCAATGCCGCCATAGCTGCACCAATCAAACCACCAAACAAGGCGTGCGAGGAGCTAGAAGGTAGACCCAACAACCAGGTCAAGACGTTCCATAAGATACCGCCTACTAGTCCGGTGAAGACAATGAGCATAAGCCCCGAATTGTCATGAGAGACGGCGTCAAGATTGACGATGCCTTTACCGACAGTTTTAGCCACTTCAACAGAAAGAAACGCACCTACGAGATTGAGAACCGCAGAAAGCGTTACCGCAACCTTCGGTTTGAGCGCACCGGTTGCAATCGAGGTTGCCATGGCATTGCCGGTGTCATGGAAACCGTTAGTGAAGTCAAAAGCTAGTGCGGTAAGCACCACAATGATCAGAATGATGAGTTCAGTAGTCACCTATTGATTATCTGCCCGGATAACTCTAGATGAAAATAAGACGTCGACTCGGTAACAAGTAGGTGTCGATACTGGTTTTGTTGGTTATTTTCCCATAAACCCACATCTTCAACATTCCTTTAATTGTGAAATGCCTTGAAAATCAGGGAAACGACCGTCTGAAAAGGTGTGGTTTCATGACCGTTTAAGTCCCCTACCGCGCTAAACCCACATAAGTAAACCGGGGGTTCAAAATGCGTTTACTTTAAGTTCATTTTAATGGGGATAAGATGCGCATCACACTTTATATGCAACCAATAGGGCTTAAAGAAAAAGAAGAGGTTCCAATCAAAAGACTGGAACCTCTTCAAAAAAGTAGTTCGGCGATAACCTACTCTCCCACACCGTCCCCAGTGCAGTACCATCGGCCCTAGGAGGCTTAGCTTCCGGGTTCGGGATGGAGCCGGGCGTTTCCCTCTAGGTATAATCACCGAAACGTGGAGGCGAGGGGACTCGAACCCCTAACCCCCTGCTTGCAAAGCAGGTGCGCTACCAATTGCGCCACGCCCCCTCGGTGGGAACTCTATTGAGTTTTAGATTGAATCCGTAGATTCATTCCAGGAAGTCTTATTTTCCTGATTTTCCTTCACTTTACGAGCCGCAATTAAACTTGCCGCAGTAGCCATAACTACTACAAAAATCTTTTTCATTGAGACTCCTTGAAGAAAGGAAGTGGGCGTACCAGGATTTGAACCTGGGACCTCTACATTATCAGTGTAGCGCTCTAACCAACTGAGCTATACGCCCTCACTTGCCCCTTGGGACGAAATAAAACTTTACACGAGCTTATAGAACTTTCCAAATCTACATTCGGTGTTCCGTCTCACATTCTATTTCGCCCCGCAGGCAAGAGACAACTTTAGTCGTCTGTCAAGGTCAGACCAATTCCGCCCACCAGCTTGGCTGCAATATTGTACAGCATTGCGCAAATTACGCTCAGCAACGTAAAGAGAATAACGTTCACGACAGCCAAAATAGTGGTGTACAAAGCAACCTGCCCCAGAGAAAGAACCTGGGAAATATCAATGTGATTACCCGTGGTACCCAGCATCGTCAGCATGTCATTTATGCCATCAAAAGCACCAGTAGCCTGCAAAACAAGCCACAGCACCACCGAAGTAACCACGATAACAATGCCAACCGCTACTGACAGCAGAAACATCAGTTTGGCAACTGACCAGGTATCAACCTTGGCAACAACCAGACGAGCGCGACGAATCTTTGACCGAGGCGCCGGACGCACCAACGGCTTATTGCGGTTCGCTGCTGAGCGAGTGCCCGCGCGTCCATTCTGGGGGCGAGTAGCGGGGCGTCTTTTAGCTCCCGACTGCGCGCCATTTGATGCTGATACGCTCACTAGTTACCTCCATGTGCGTTGGAATCAGACAATTCTAATCCCTCAGAGCTTTGCTCGTGTTGACCGTCTTCTAACGGTACTTCATTATCCGCTGCTCCGTTGGATTCAGCGGTGTTTCCCTCATCAGCGGCGACAGCTTCCTCAAGATTGCGCTCCTGATTATGAGCTACACCCACGATGTAATCATTCTTGGCAGGTTTAGCAAAAATAACGCCCATGGTATCGCGACCCTTAGCAGGAACTTCATTCACAGCGGTGCGAACGACCTTCCCCTGCTGCATCACAACCAAAACTTCGTCGTCCTCTTCAACAACCAGACCGCCGACGAGATCGCCGCGTTCTTCCGCCAATTTGGCTACCTTGATACCCAGACCACCGCGACCCTGCTGGCGGTATTCTTCCACCTTGGTGCGCTTAGCGTAGCCACCTTCAGTCACAATGAAGACGTAAGAATCATCGGTCACCACGTTCATAGAGAGCAGTTCATCACCCTCACGGAACTTCATACCGGTCACACCGGAAGTCGCACGACCCATCGGGCGTAGAGCCTCATCGGTGGCGGTAAACCGTAGCGACTGACCCTTACGCGAAATCAGCATAAGGTCATCTTCTGCCGAAGCTAAACGAGCAGAAACCAGCTCGTCATCATCGCGCAGGTTAATAGCAATGACACCGGCGGTACGGTTGGTGTCGTAATCGGTCAGGCGAGTTTTCTTCACCAGACCTCTCTTCGTAGCCAAAATCAGGTAAGGAGCATCTTCATAGCTGGTGAGCTCCATGACCTTCGCAATGGTTTCATCGGGCTGGAATGCCAACAGGTTAGCTACATGCTGTCCCTTCGCATCACGTCCAGCTTCAATGAGCTCATATGCCTTGGTTCGATAGACCCGACCAAGATTTGTGAAGAAGAGAATCCAGTTGTGGGTGCTGGTCACGAAGAAATGTTCTACGACGTCGTCGCCACGAAGAGAAGCACCCTTAATGCCCTTACCGCCTCGATGCTGCGCGCGGTACTGATCAGAACGAGTACGCTTCACATATCCGCCGCGAGTAATGGTGACAACCATTTCCTCGTTAGGAATGAGGTCTTCCATGGACATATCGCCGTCATAGCCCATCAGAATCTTCGATCGACGATCGTCGCCATAGCGGTGAACGATATCGGCAAGTTCCTCAGAAACAATCTGACGCTGGCGTTCCTCAGAAGCAATAATCTCGTTGTACTCAGCGATCAGGCGCATCAGTTCGTCGTGGCGATCCTGAATCTTCTGACGCTCCAGAGCAGCCAAGCGGCGCAACTGCATGTTCAGAATTGCCTGAGCCTGAGCCTCATCAATATCCAAAAGCTCCATCAAACCGCTGCGTGCCTCATCAGCAGTGGGGGAGCGGCGGATCAAGGCAATAACCTCATCCAAAGCATCCAGAGCCTTCAGCAGACCCAGCAAAATATGTGCTTCGTCCTCAGCCTGACGCAGACGGTACTTAGTACGGCGCACAATCACTTCGAGCTGATGGTTGACCCAGTGGCGGATAAACGCATCGAGCGACAGCGTGCGGGGCACACCATCAACAATCGCCAGCATGTTTGCAGAGAAATTCTCCTGCAACTGAGTGTGCTTGTAGAGGTTATTCAAAACCACCTTGGGCACGGCGTCGCGCTTGAGCACAATCACCAAACGCTGACCGGTACGGCCCGAAGTCTCATCGCGAAGATCAGCAATACCTGAAACCTTGCCGTCCTTGACTAGGTCAGCAATCTTAATCGCCAGGTTATCGGGATTCGCCATATAAGGAAGTTCCGTAACGACCAAGCAGGTGCGTCCCTGAATTTCTTCAACATTGACGACGGCGCGCATGGTGATAGAACCACGGCCAGTACGGTAGGCATCCTCGATGCCCTTGCGCCCCAGAATGGTTGCGCCGCCGGGGAAGTCAGGGCCTTTAATACGCTCAAGAAGAGCCTCTAAAAGCTCTGCATTTGAAGCTTCAGGGTTCTTCAGGAACCACTCCACACCGTCGGCGACTTCCCGCAGGTTATGGGGAGGGATGTTGGTTGCCATACCCACAGCAATACCCGAGGATCCGTTCACCAGCAGGTTAGGAATACGAGCTGGAAGAACAGTGGGTTCCTGGTTCTTGCCGTCATAATTATCCTGGAAATCCACGGTGTCTTCGTGGATATCGCGCACCATTTCCAGTGCCAGCGGAGCCATCTTGGTTTCGGTATAACGAGGAGCCGCAGCGCCGTCGTTACCGGGCGAGCCAAAGTTACCCTGACCCAGCGCGAGAGGGTAGCGCATAACCCAAGGCTGAATCAGACGGACGAGCGTATCGTAAATCGCCGAGTCGCCGTGAGGGTGGTACTGACCCATCACTTCACCCACCACGCGAGCGCACTTATTGAAAGAACGCTCGGGGCGGTAACCGCCGTCGTACATCGCATAAATAACGCGGCGGTGAACAGGCTTCAGACCATCTCGCACGTCGGGTAACGCGCGTCCGATAATAACTGCCATTGCGTAATCGAGATAGGAGCGTTCCATCTCCGCACGCAAATCAACACGGTTGATGCGACCGTGAATACCGACTGCCTGTTCGACATCGTTGCCTACTACTTCGCCCTCGTGGGGCTCTGTGGAATCGTTCTGAGTTTCATCGCTCATGAGAAGTTTCCATTTCTGTGAGGTTCCTTGATAAATATTCCTTGAGCGTTATATAACGCTTTTGATATAGGTAAAAAGCCCTAAATATCAAGGAATCGAGTATCTTTGGCGTTCTGCTGGATAAAAGCGCGGCGAGACTCGACGTCCTCACCCATCAGCACAGAGAAGACCTGGTCTGCAGCCGCAGCGTCATCCATGGTCACCTGCAACAGCGTGCGCGTTTCGGGGTTCATGGTGGTATCCCACAGCTCGGTGTAATCCATCTCGCCCAACCCTTTGTAGCGCTGAATACCGTTGTCTTTAGGAATACGCCAGCCGTTAGCCTGACCACGAGCCAAAGCCTCATCACGCTCTGCATCGGAGAACACATAATCGTGTGGAGCATTGGACCACTTGATGCGATACAACGGTGGCTGAGCCAGATAGACATAGCCAGCTTCAATCAGCGGACGCATAAAGCGGAAGAGCAAGGTGAGCAAGAGCGTGGTGATGTGCTGACCGTCGACATCCGCATCCGCCATCAGTACGACCTTGTGGTACCGTGCTTTTTCGATATCGAAATCGTCTCCGATACCCGAACCAAACGCCGTAATCATTGACTGAATTTCTTGGTTAGATAGCGCACGGTCAAGGCGAGCACGCTCTACGTTCAGAATCTTGCCGCGCAGCGGAAGAATTGCTTGCGTATTGGGATCGCGCCCCTGAACCGCAGAACCACCTGCGGAGTCACCCTCCACCATATAGATTTCAGAGATTGAAGGATCTTTAGAGGAGCAGTCTTTGAGCTTGCCCGGCATTGAGCCGGTTTCTAGCAATCCCTTACGGCGAGTGGTCTCGCGAGCCTTACGAGCTGCCAGACGAGCCGACGCAGCGGTAATAGCGCGGCGGACAATTTCTTTAGCAACTTGAGGATTACGCCCGAACCAGTCCGCCATATGATCGCTCATAATGCGCTGAACAAATGCTTTAGCTTCTGAGTTACCCAGCTTGGTCTTGGTCTGACCTTCAAACTGAGGTTCAGAAAGCTTGACCGAGATAACGGCGGTGAGACCTTCACGGACGTCTTCACCGGTGAGGTTATCGTCCTTATCGCGTAGCAACTTATTTTCACGAGCATACCGGTTAACCAGCGAAGTCAACGCGGTGCGGAAGCCTTCTTCGTGCGTACCACCTTCATGGGTGTTGATGGTATTGGCGTAGGTGTGCACGGATTCTTTGTAGGCGGTAGTCCACTGCAGGGCTACTTCCAAGCTCATCATGCGATCGGTGTCTTCTTCTTCGAACGCAATAATTTCTTCGTTGATAACATCCAGCTTTTTGGAGCTGTTGATGAAGTGAACGTAGTCGAGCAAACCATGCTCATACATGTAGGTAACGGTTTTGAAGCCCTCTGGATCTGCACCGACCGTATTGAGTTCTAGAACCTTGTTCTCGTTTTCGTCTCCAGCAACTTCGTCGCCTTCGTGCTGATCGCGACGATCAGTCAAAGAAATCGTCAAGCCTTTGTTCAGAAACGCCATCTGCTGGAAACGTGCACGCAGGGTTTCAAAGTCAAAGTCAATGGTTTCAAAGATGTCTGCATCTGGCCAGAAAGTTTGAGTGGTTCCGGTTTCTTCGGTGGCATTGCCCTGGGATAGGGGCTTGAGAGTGTGTCCACCGTTAGCAAAAGTGATGTTCCATTCGAAGCCCTGACGGCGTACCTGAGTTTCTACGCGAGTTGAAAGCGCGTTTACTACGGAGATACCCACGCCGTGCAGACCACCAGAGACCGCATAACCCCCGCCGCCGAATTTACCGCCCGCGTGCAAGATAGTCATAACAACTTCAACGGTGGGTTTGTGTTCGGTGGGGTGCTCATCCACGGGAATACCACGGCCGTTATCGCTGACTCGAACTGCGCCGTCTTCGAGGATAGTGACCTCAATATGATCTGCGTAGCCAGCTAGCGCCTCATCAACAGAGTTATCAACTACCTCATAGACGAGGTGGTGAAGGCCGCGTTCATTGGTAGAACCAATGTACATACCTGGACGCTTACGAACAGCTTCCAGACCCTCGAGAACCGTAATATCGGCGGCGCCGTATTCGTGAGGTGTTTCTTCAGTTGCCACTTGTTTAGGCTCCTTGCATAAGATCTCACGCTCATCCACGCTGGGCAACACGCTATGGGCAGGCATATTTGGCCTGCATTATCTTCGAAACAAGAAAATCCTTGTTCACAAGAAAACTTGACGTGCGCATTTTGACCAGGGGAAAGCGCATTTCATTCACCCCTAATTCTACCGGAAAACACCCCTCACGGGGTGCAGTTAAGCCCTCTCAAAGCAGTTATTCGAGGGGTTAACCGCATTGAGAAGGCTTTTGAGGGCATTTTTAGCGCTTGAAGGTGTGTGCATGTAGGTAAACCCTTTTCCTCTATCTATGAGCGGAGAAAGAAAAATAGCCGTTTCATCTTTTTGAACCAACGCCGTCGAGCCTTCATTGACTTATCCGTAGGTATCACGCGGTCCACGACCATAAGGCGCCACAAATTTTCCTTTTTTCCAACTCGGTGTGTGCGGACCGTGAACCACAATTTTTTGTACTACGCCGTCGCCCAGCTCCCGGCTCAAGGTCTGCAAAATTTCCCCGCGCATCAATTTCACCTGCGTTGCCCAGGCGGTTGTCGAGCAACGCACGGTTACCACGCCGTCCTGAAACCCTTCTGGTTTCACATGATCTGCGAAGTAAGATCCCATCAGGTCGTCCCACCGCGAAAGTACCGAGGAAACCGCTACAGGTTCTTTCCACCCGCGAGCGCTAATCATCGTCTCCATGATGGAGGTCAATTCCTTAGGGTCGCGCACCGATTTTCCTGGGCCTGTGTATCCGCCGAGAGTGCGCGGGTCAAAGCTGTTATTTCGAAACTGCCGAGGTTTTTTCTCTCCGGGCTCTGCAGACATAGTGGCACCGAAATTTTTGAGAATTTTTTGAGCGGCATGCCCGGTCAGGCGTCCTTCTCCGCGGTCGGCTGCGGCAACGCGGAGACGACTCAGAAGCGCTGCGGGGGCATCAATTTCGTCATCAAATCGGTGGGGATCAACGGGCATTTTTATGCCTCCTGTTCCACACGTGCAATTCCTGGGCTCACATGCACAATGGTGGGGTTTTCACCCAGCTCTTCTGGGATGTCCGTGGCAACTGCACAGGTGACTAGAACCTGCTCAGCTCCGGCAACGATTGCTCCTAAACGATGCCGACGCGCGGAATCTAGTTCTGCAAAGACGTCGTCCAAAATCAGGATGGGGGAGGCGCCGGGGGAGTCATCATCTGCTCTGTGGACGTACCAGGACCCTAGCCGCAGTGCCAGTGCAAGGGACCAGGTCTCACCGTGGGAGGCAAATCCGCGAGCTTGGATGCCACCGAGTTCGAGTACTATTTCATCGCGGTGAGGCCCCACGAGGGTCACGCCACGGTCTAATTCTTCAGATTGTTTTTCTGCAAATCCCCGTAAGAGAGTCTCCTGTAAATCGTTGACGCTCATCAGTGCTGCTTGCTGCAACGTAGTGGAAGAAATCACGGGAAATATTGTGGATTCATAGCTGACGGTCACGTTCTTAGATCCATCGGTCAGTTCGTTGTAGGCACGCTGAATTTGGGGGAGAACCACCGCTAATACCCGTAAGCGGGCCTGCAGAAGATGAGCGCCCGTAGTAGCGAGCTGCTCATTCCAGATACGCAATGTGTTCAGCGCGGATTCGTCGGTTTTTCCCCGGCGCATTGACTTCAACAATGTATTCCGCTGACGCAATATGCGCTCATAATCACTACGATATGCGGCTACCGACGGACGTAAAGAAACCGCTAAATCATCCAAAAAACGACGACGGTAGGCAGGTTCACCTTTGATAAGTTGCAAGTCCTCGGGGGAGAACAAAACGGTTGAAACAATGCCTAACGCTTCCCGTGCACGCACGGGAGATGCTCGATTGATGCGCACCCGATTACTCTTACCGGGGGCTATCTCAAATTCGGTAATAGTCTGCTGTGAGGCACGAACCACTCGGGTACGGATAAAGGCACGTGGTGCCCCCACACGCACCAACGGAGAATCATTGCTTACCCGGTGAGACCCAAGATTAGCCGTGTAATCAATAGCTTCAACGATGTTGGTTTTTCCCACACCATTTGAACCTAAGAAGATAGTTACGCCCGGGTTAAGCGGCAGATTCAGCAGAGGGTACGTGCGAAAATCCATCAACGAGATGTGATCGATATACACGCAGACCTTTCGAAATTATTACTGGTTGGGAAGGCGTACCGGCATCAGCAGGTAGCGGTATTCCTTGAGATCTTCTTCAAGAGGATCTTTTTGACCGGAGATAACCGCAGGCTTGGGCGGGGTAGTGAAGGAGAATCGCACAAAGTCAGTACCGAAGGTGTTCAATCCTTCGGAAAGGTAAGTGGGGTTGAACGCTACGGTGATGTCGTCGCCTTCAAGTTGCGCCGAAAGAGTCTCGGATGCTTGAGCGTCTTCGCCAGTCCCGGCGTCCAACGTTACCTGCCCTTGCGTGAATGCCAAACGGACAGGTGTATTGCGTTCTGCTACCAAAGAGACGCGGCGAACTGCCTCTAGAAGATCAGAGGTTCGAACGACGGCGTGAATAGGGGTGGTATCGGGGAACAATGCGCGAATCTTGGGGTACTCGCCGTCTACCAGCAAGCTAGTAGTGCGTCGATTTGCAGATTCGAAGCCTACGAGTTCGTGAGTATCTGAAAGCGCAATATCTAGTTCTCCCGAGCCGCCTAGAGTTTTAGCAACTTCGGTGATGGTTTTAGCTTTGATGAGTGCTGCGGTTGAAATCTCTGCATCTGCAGGATTCCAGGTGAGCTCTCGCATAGCGAGGCGGTAGCGGTCAGTGGCAAGAAGGGTAATGGTGTCTCCTTCAATTTCCATTCGAACGCCAGTCAAGATGGGCAGGGTGTCATCTTTAGATGCCGCTACTGCGACCTGAGATACTGCCCGGGCAAATTCTGAGCCTTCCACGGTTCCTGAGACCTGCGGCAATCCAGGGAGCTCAGGATAATCCGAAACCGGCATAGTAGCGAGGTTGAACTGCGCTGAACCGCAGGAGAGATGCAGCTTTGACTCGTTGGTTTCAACGGTGACGTCTGCTTTGGGTAGGGAGCGGCAAATCTCTGAAAGCAGACGACCTGAAACCAAGGTGGTTCCTTCTTCATCAATATCTGCAGGGATGTGCAACTTTGCTGAAGTTTCGTAGTCAAAGCTAGCGATAGTAACTTCGCCGTTCTCTGCCTTAATGAGAAGGCCGGAAAGAACAGGCACTGGAGGTCTGGGTGAAAGTGATCGTGCAGTCCAACCAACTGCGTCAGTGAGTGCGTCGCGATCGATAGTGAATTTCACCGGGACTCCTAAAAGAAAAATAGTGGCCCTACTTTGGGCATAACTCAGAGTGCAAGTCTACCGGAAGAGGTAGGGCGGTTCTACGAATCCTTGTAATTTCACAAAGTTCTCCGACCCTAAAAGTCGCCCTCGACTTTAACTATCTGTAATTACAAGAAGAGGCAACTAGTGCTTTAAGAAAACTAGAAATTTTGTAATTACAGAGCCTGGCGCAAATCAGGGTGGGGAGGGGCAAGGAATTTGTTATTTGGTTTCTTTTTTCTTTAAGTATCGTAGTGTTAATAACGCATGTGGATTCTGTGGAAAAGCGTCTGAGACCGCTAAAAATCACGGATTTTCCCTGTTGATAGGATGTGGATAAATCACAACAATCCTGTGAGCCTTAAGTGGATGAATATTTATACAAATCGAGCTCTCCACACTTTCTGAATAACTATGCACTTAACATCCACATTAAAAAACCGCAGGCACACAAGTTATCCACAGCCCTTTTTGAGGTCGAAATTACCTGTTTTGAAGAAAAATGTGAAGCAACCAACTACTTCTGTGTGCGCTGTTCCTGTTTAATCTTGTTCGTCAGTTCGGTTACCTGATTGAAAATCTGATGACGCTCCGCCATCAATTCACGAATCTTACGGTCCGCATGCATCACCGTCGTATGATCACGACCGCCAAATTCCTGCCCAATCTTCGGCAAAGACATATCGGTGAGCTCACGCAACAAATACATTGCAATCTGCCGTGCAGTAACGAGGGTACGATTACGAGATTTCGACTGAAGATCCTCAATTGAGACGTCAAAGTAAGACGCCGTCGCGGTCAAAACCTGAGTCGCAGTAATTTCCTGCGCGCCGTCATCGGTAATCAAATCCTTCAGCACCAACTCAGCCAACGGACGATCAACCTTCTGCTTATTCAACGAAGCAAAAGCCGTAACGCGGATAAGCGCGCCCTCCAACTCACGAATATTGCTCGTGATATTAGAGGCAATATATTCCATGACATTATCGGGAACATCCAGGTTCTCGTTCTGCGCTTTCTTCCGCAAAATCGCGATTCGAGTTTCCAGCTCGGGAGGCTGCACATCGGTAATCAGGCCCCACTCGAAGCGCGACCTCATACGCTCGGCGAATCCCGTCAGCAACTTGGGCGGCATATCGGAGGTAATAACCACCTGCTTTTGGTGATTATGAAGAGCATTGAACGTATGGAAGAACTCTTCTTGCGTGTGTTCTTTGCCAGCTAAGAATTGGATGTCGTCAATGAGCAACATATCTACATTGCGGTAAATCTGTTTAAAAGAAGAACCTTCATCATCGCGAATAGAGTTGATGAAATCGTTGGTGAACTCTTCCGAGTTCACATAGCGCACCCGCAAATTGGGGTATAGATGCTTCGCATAATGTCCAATAGCGTGTAGCAGGTGGGTCTTGCCCAAGCCTGAATCACCGTAGATAAACAGCGGATTATAGGCGCTCGCAGGAGTCTCAGACACCGCGAAAGCAGCCGCATGAGCAAAGCGGTTAGACTGACCAATCACAAAAGTATCAAAAGTATACTTGGGGTTGAGACGGGCAGAAGATTCCCAAGTCACCTGCTCAGAAACCTCGCTCTGAGAAGGAGAAACACGAGAATCTTCTTGAGGAACGCGATCAAAATTTTCAGTATGAACTGCTGGATCTTGAGCAAAAGTAGGACTCGACTGACCAAGTTCAGCTTCCAAATCATGCAGGGACGGGCGCACGTCCTCACCAGGGTCCGCTGAAAGAGGCGTGGTGGGAACGTCGTAAGCAGTTTTTTGGGCCGAACTAGGCGCCTGCTCCTGGCGGTCTTCCGCTGAAAAGAAGCTTTCACGCTCAGGCTCTACTGCCAAAGTCTCGGAAGAATCAGCCGAAGCGGGTAACTCAGAGGGGGCGTCTTCCCCGAGAGAAGTATCAATGACGATTGCTTCAAAAACGCCAGCTCCGAAAGAAGCTTCTAAAGCCTCTTTCAACTCTTTATTAATGATGTTCTGAAAAACTTCGCGAGTGTATTCATTAGGCACAGCGATGAGAAGAACATTGGACATTTGGGCTTGCGGCTGAGCCAACGATACGAAAGCAGCCCACCGGGGACCAACCTTAGGGCGCAGAAGATTTACCGTATGGTTCCATCGAACCAAAATTTCTTCGTTGAGTGATTCGCCCACGGTTCTCCTTAAAAATACGAGGTGCAGCAGAAAATTTTACCTACCGCACCCACCAACATACCAAGTTATCCACAAGAGTTATACACAGGGTGGAAAACTTGTGATTTAACGGTGGAGAAGATGTGCGGTTGTGGTGGAATAAAAATAGTACAACGTTGAATCCTCGGGAAAATTGTAATTTCAAAGATTGTGGGAAACCTTCACAGTTCGGGTGTGGATAACTTGTTGAAATAATCATAAAAAGTGAAAAATCCACACCTGTGGGTATTGACTATCCCCAGTCTGTGATTAAAGACCTAGTGATACGTAGCTTGACCGCACGCCTTAAACCTCATAGAGTTTTTTAGTCGTATGTGTGCGCCCCTACCCTCTTAATAACAGGGTAAAAACTGCGTGATGAACGCCGTGAGGCGCGCTCAAACTTTAAAGAAAAGCGTCAACCTGTTTCTAAACATTGGTGAAGGGTTGCGCCCCATACCAAACGTTTTGGAGTAACAAAATGAGCAAGCGGACTTTTCAGCCGAATAACCGCCGTCGTGCTAAGAAGCACGGTTTCCGTCTTCGTATGCGCACCCGCGCTGGTCGTGCGATCCTTTCGAACCGCCGTTCCAAGCGTCGCGCATCACTTTCGGCATAAGCAATCTCCTTCCCTCCTCGATCGCCCAGTTGTTAGCTAAATAAGCGATCGAATCCGAAAGGAGTACATGTGCTGCCTCAACAGCACCGGATGCGGACGAAAGTCCAATTCTCAGAAACTACACGTTCCGGTGTCCGGTCAGGACGCCGGAACTTAGTTCTATATGCGGTCAAAAATTCTCAAGAGCCCACTCTTGCCGGGTTTATCGTCTCCAAAGCAGTAGGTAACGCGGTAGTGCGCAATAAAACCAAACGCAGATTACGCGAACTGGTAGCACACTCCATCCAAGAGAACCCCACCGGTTATTCCTTAGTGGTGCGAGCGCTACCTGCCGCAGCGCAATCGACATGGAGCGAATTATCAGCTGATTACGCTGCCGCATATGAGGCGATACTTGCTAAACTTGCAAAGCAATCGCACACCAAAATGGCAGTAGCAGAAAGCCTAGACGCTGCCCGCACGACCCCGCGAGAGGAGTCATAATTTTATGGGCTCACATCCCGCACGTCATTCCCACACTGCTGATTATCAGCTTGAGAGCGCCCCTAGCGAATTTGTGTGCCCCTCCACCGTGGGTGAAGCGGTATGGACTTTCCCTCAAAATGTACTTATTGCATTTCTTAAGGCTTATCGTGCCGTCATTTCCCCCCTCTATGGGAATGTCTGCCGGTATTTCCCGTCCTGCTCTGCCTATGGGCTTGAAGCAGTTACGGTTCATGGAACTCTGAAAGGTATCTCGCTGACCGTGCGTCGGCTGCTGAGATGCCACCCCTGGGCAACCGGGGGAGTGGACGACGTCCCGCCGGGAACCCGACTATTTGAACCCGGTGCAGAACCTAAAATTATTCTTTTGAATCATCCGCGAATTTCTCGATAAAAACGCGGATACATCCCACCTAACAGGCTCGTATGAGCCGAGGAGAAATAGATGCTCGACGTCATCCTCTGGCCCTTTCAATGGATCGTTTCAGCGGTTCTTTGGGTATTCCACACTATTTTCACCGCCATCGGCATGGATCCCGCCTCTGGTCTTACCTGGGTACTTGCCACTATTGGTTTGACCTTGGTCATGCGTACCCTCACCATTCCGCTCTTTCTCAAGCAGATTAAGTCGATGCGCGGCATGCAGGAACTGCAGCCTGAGCTGGCGAAACTGCAGAAAAAGTACAAGGGTAAAACCGATCAGCTCTCCCGCCAGGCTATGGCGCAGGAGCAGATGGAGCTCTACCGTAAGACCGGTTCAAATCCCTTGGCGTCCTGCCTACCTATTTTGGTGCAGATGCCCATCTTCTTCGGTCTATTCCGTGTGCTCAACGGTGTTCCTACCGCAGCCGCAAATAACGAAGGCATCCTCGTTCTGACCCCTCAGATGGTCAAGCAATTCCACGATGCATTCATCTTCAACCAGGTGCCGCTGTTCTCCACCATGATGAAGCCCGGCGACGGCAACCACGCGATGACCATTGCTGTTGCAGCTATCTTGGTTATTCTGATGACCCTCTCCATGTTCTACTCCCAGAAGCAGCTGGGCGCAAAGAACATGTCGGATGCAGCTAAAGAATCACCCATGTACCGCCAGCAGCAAATCATGCTGTACGTATTCCCCCTCATCTTCCTTATCTCGGGTATTAACTTCCCCATCGGTGTGCTGGTGTACTGGACTATCTCTAACTTCTGGTCCGTGGGTCAGCAGTGGTGGGTTATCCGCAACAACCCCACCCCCGGTTCTCAGGCAGAGCGCGAGCTCAACGAACGTCGTGCTGCTAAGGGCTTGCCTCCTGTAGGTAAGACCAAGGAAGAACACGAACGCGAATTAGCTGAAGCTCGCGAACGCGCTACCCGCGGCCAGCGCCAGCAGCCCATTGGTAAAAAGCGTCAAAAGCAACAGAAAAAATAACAGAACCACTCACTGAACCCACAGGAGATATTTCTCGTGTCTGAAACACCCGAAACCTTTGAGAATGAAGAAGACCTCACTGCTCTCGAAGAAGAAGGCGACATCGCTGCTGACTACCTCGAAGAGCTACTCGACATCGCCGACATCGATGGCGATATCGACATCGAAATTCGTAACAACCGCACCTACCTCTCGGTCATCACCGAAGACGGTGAAAACGATGACCTCGAAGCACTGGTAGGACGAAACGGTGAAGTACTGGATTCACTCCAGGAACTTGTTCGTCTCTCCGTCCTAGCAGCTACAGGTAATCGCTCCCGCCTTATCTTGGACATTGCCGATCACCGTGCCAACCGCATCAAACGATTGGCTGAGATGGCAGAGAAAGCCATCGCTCAGGTCAAAGAAACCGGTGAAGATTTTCATCTGGAACCTCTGGGTGCTTACGAACGCAAACTGGTTCACGACCTGGTGGCAGAAAACGGTCTATTCAGTGAATCCGAAGGTGAAGGCTCAGGTCGTCACATTGTGATTTCGCAGCCGGAGGACTAACCCCATGTCTGAAACAGAACTACCCGTTCTTCAAGGCACAGAGCTTGAAGCTGCCGAAAAAATCTTCGGTGACCGGCTACCTCTAGCAAAGCGCTATGTGGAACACCTCGCCACCAGTGGAATCGAACGCGGCCTCATCGGGCCTCGCGAGGTACCTCGCCTGTGGGGCCGCCATGTACTCAACTGCGCTGTGGTTGAGGAATTCATCGTTGAGAACGCCTCAGTAGCCGACGTAGGCTCCGGGGCGGGTCTTCCCGGGCTCTGCCTTGCTATAGCTCGTCCTGACCTCTCTCTGACGCTCATAGAGCCTCTCGAACGTCGCGTCATCTGGCTCGACGAAGTCATTGAAGATCTCGGACTGGAAAACGTTGATATTTTGCGTTCGCGAGCTGAGCAAGCTGTAGGCATGGTCGACGCCGACTATGTGACTGCACGCGCTGTCTCTGCCCTTGTAGGGCTTTTGGACATCACTTTGCCCATCCTGCGTGGGCAAGGTGAATTACTGGCTCTCAAAGGCCGCTCCGCTGCCGAAGAGATTACCAAGGCTCGTAAGAAGCTCAACAAATATGGCGCTCGCGAAGTAGATATCTTGACCGCCGGGGAAACTCTGTTGGAAGAGCCCACTACCGTTGTTCAGGTTATCCTCTAAACATATTTTGAGGACGCCGAGGTGCGGCATGTTTTTCGTGTTTGAGACATGGAAAACATGCCGCATTTTTTTGTGGGTAAATTTCAGCGGGCATAAATTTTCGTTGACTGGTGTTATCGGTGTGGGACATACAGGGTAGAAAGAGAATCTCATGAGTGAATCGCCACGGTTATCAGTGGGGGGAGTGGTTTGCTACGCATCGGACTGCCTCAGGCGTCGTTCTTGAATCTGTAGTGATCGGTGCCGGGCAAGCCGGTTTATCAGCCGCCTATGAGCTCAAACGGCGGGGTAAAGACTTTGCGGTTTTTGATTCTAATGAGGGCGCTGGCGGTGCCTGGCAGCATCGTTGGGATTCTCTCACAATGGACGATGTGCACGGAGTTGCTGACCTTCCCGGCTCTCAAGCTCCAGCGGTTTCATCCGAGCGATCAAATCAAATTATTCCTGCCTATTTTGCCGAATATGAGGAGAGCCATCAGCTACCGGTATTTCGTCCGGTTCGAGTTCTTTCGGTAGAGAGTGCTGAGAAAAATTTATTGGTGCACACTTCTGAGGGCGACGTGCTGACTCAAACGCTGGTGAATGCCACCGGCACCTGGGACTGTCCGTTTATTCCTCGATATCCGGGAGCTTGAAACTTTTTCCGGTGAACAGTTTCATGCCTCGACTTACCCTGGTCCGGAGTACCTTGCTGGCAAGCGCGTGCTAGTGGTCGGCGGTGGTGCTTCTGCCGTGCAATTCTTGGGGGAACTTGCGTATCGTTCCGAGCTGTTGTGGGTTACTCGCCGTCCGCCCCAATGGGTTTCCGGCAGTATCGATGGCTTGAAAGCCGTGGAGTGGGTGGAAGAACGAGCGGTGTCGGGGGCAGCTCCGACTAGCGTTGTCAGCTCTACTGGGTTGTTTTTACGTCCTCAGGAGCAGTATGCGCGAAAAATGGAAGTCTATGAGAAACGCCTACCCATGTTTGCACGTATTGAACCGGACGGCATTCGCTGGGGCAATGGGGATTTTGAGAAAGCGAACGTTATCCTCTGGGCCACGGGATTCCGACCCGCTATTTCGCATCTTGCGTCGTTACATCTGCGCTCTGTTGAAGGTGGTATTGCGTTGCAGCGCGTGACCGGTGACGTTCAAGGTGCGACGACGGCGGTGGCAGACCCTCGCGTACAACTGGTGGGCTACGGCCCATCGGCGTCCACTGTTGGCGCGCGTCATGCCGCCCGACGAGCGGCTATGGCGGTTAAAAAGTGGGTAGTAAACGAAAGTAATGACTCCTAGCAAACATCCAGGGAATATAAATAATCCCTAAAGGTCGGTACGGTTAACTGTTAATAGATGGTTCGAGAGGAGAAAATCTCTGAAGCAATCTAAGCGTGTGATAGGGAAAGATGTGAATCTTACTCACGAGGGTTCCTTACCTCGAAATGTGTGTGTGATGTAGTGAAGGTTCCGCTGATTTCAGCGGAACCTTCACTCATTTAATGAATCCAACAGTGAGTGGATCAGAAGTATTATTTTTGCTCGGGGGTTGGTTCCGATTCATAGACGCGACGCGCAAGTTGCTTCTTCATGGTGATGCCAACACCGACTGCCGTGCAGAGAATGTTGAGAAAGATGACTCCGAGAGCTAGAGGGAATAATCCTGAGGTGGTATGTGAGATTCCTTCTGTCGTTAGGGTTTCAAAAACTCCTGAAGTGAGCATCATAATAAAACCAGCTATCAACCCTATGACGCCGATGCCCATCAGAATGATGTTGAGTGCCGATGTTTTGTTCTCCGTGTTCATCATGCCCCTTCTCGTGATGTGTTTAGATTTTATCTCGCCACGAACTGAAAGTTTAAGGTGTTTCACGTGAAACATCGCCGAGGATCTCGTTCAGCGATTCTATTTGTTGCATTGTTTCACGTGAAACATTCTCTCCGTATTTATTAGAGATGCGGAAGGGGGAGCATATAGGGGGTGCTTCTTGATGCGTAATAAAGCTACGTGAAATACCTAGTTACATCGATGGAAAGAGGTGAAGA
Source organism: Rothia sp. ND6WE1A (assembly GCF_001683935.1). Taxonomy (NCBI): domain Bacteria; kingdom Bacillati; phylum Actinomycetota; class Actinomycetes; order Micrococcales; family Micrococcaceae; genus Rothia; species Rothia sp. ND6WE1A. The sequence continues at coordinate 72,540 of NZ_LXTU01000032.1, forward strand.
AGAATCAAGATATTTACTTCTAAACTCATAAAACTACCTCAAAAAATTGATAAAATTATTTATTTTCTCGCAGACAACTCACCGGGTACTCTTAATTTTAAAGAGAGAATAAGTTTCTGGGGAGAAGCAATTGAATCAACCACAACTTAATATTCCTGACTTTGGTATGCCTCCTGAGCCTGCAGACTCTACGACTGAAACCAAACCGGATCGCGGCAGGAATGTTTCACGTGAAACACGGAAAAAACTCGAACGTGAAGTTCAAGAAAAAACCCTCGACACCCCCTTGGCGAAAGAAATCATGAGCGAAAAAAAGCAGTTTGAGAAGCTGGAACAAGTAAACCTCAAGCACCCGCAAAACACTCGAGTTTTTACCATCTCCAATCAAAAGGGCGGCGTAGGAAAAACAAGTACAGCCGTCAACCTAGCTGCAGCTCTTGCCACTAAAGGCATGAATGTCCTGGTGATCGACAATGACCCTCAGGGCAATGCCTCAACTGCCTTGAATATCGAACACGGCACCGACATCAAAAGTACCTATGATGTGCTGATTGATGATGTCCCCCTAGCAGACATTGTAAAAGAGTGCCCCGACGTCCCTCAGTTATGGGTTGCGCCAGCGAACATCGACCTGGCGGGTGCCGAAATCGAGCTTGTCTCCATGGTTGCACGTGAAACACGCCTAAAAGGAGCCTTGGCTGATTACGCAGAACAACGTGAGAAGGATGGTTTGCCACGGCTTGATTACGTTTTCATCGATTGTCCACCAAGTCTGGGTTTGCTCACTATCAACGCCTTTGTTGCTGCACAAGAGGTTCTCATCCCCATTCAGTGCGAATACTATGCGTTGGAAGGTCTAAGCCAGCTCCTCAAAAATATCCAAATGATTCAGAAGCACCTCAATTCTGAGCTCCACATCAGTACCATTCTGCTGACCATGTATGACGGTCGGACCAATCTTGCCTCTCAGGTTGCTGATGAAGTTCGAGAGCACTTTCCCCAAGAGGTTCTTAAAACCCTTATCCCTCGCTCGGTACGAATCTCAGAAGCACCGAGCTATCAGCAGACAGTTATAAGCTACGATCCCACATCGACTGGTGCCCGAGCATACCTCGAAGCAGCAATTGAAATAGGGGAGCGCGCAGTATAACCCTTGAATGAAAAGACGACGTGCGGCAACTCAGCCGCGCGTCGTCTTTGTTTTTAAGTAAAGAATAGAGATGTTTCACGTGAAACATCGCTCAAATAGCGACTCGGTGTGTTGCTTCAGACTCATCTCACCTAAACTTAGTAGGTAGATAACAAGCTTATTTTTGGAGGACTCTGTGGCAGAGAAACGTCGTGGACTAGGTCGTGGATTAGGGGCGTTGATTCCTAGTGCGGCAAAAGAAGATATAACGGCCTCTGAGAGCACTCCAGAAGCTACTAAAACCGCCGCATCTGCTCAAACAGAGGGGGAGACTCGTCAGAAGAAGCAAAATCTTACCGTGCAAAAAAATTCTCGCGAGAATGCTGAAAAGACTCCTGCTAAAGAGCCTGCCAAGAGCTCTGCGGCACAACAGAAGTCTGGAAAGAAAAGTGCTCCTGCTGAGAATGAACAGACGGCTCTAAATATTGAGGCTCCTCAAAAAAACACCAAAAAAGTTGATTCACAACAGAATGTTTCACGTGAAACACCTACATCTTCTACCCGTTCCGCTAAGAAGAATCAGCGCAAAGATATGGGTGCGGCGTTGAGGAGCACTACTCCATCGCGCCGTCCAGTTGACTTCTTCTTTGGTGAAGATGCTCCAACAGCAGGCGAAAAATTGGTACCGGTGCCTGGCGTAGAATTCGCTGAAGTCTCTGTTAAAGATATTCACCCTAACCGGAAGCAACCCCGTTCAGAATTCAATGAGCAGGATATGGAGGAACTCGTCCACTCCATCAAGGAAATTGGGGTTCTACAACCGATTGTTATCCGTCCCAGCCGTGAGGATGGGGCAGAAAAATATGAATTGGTGATGGGCGAGCGTCGATGGCGTGCGACTCAAAGAGCTGGTCTAGAAAAGATTCCAGCAATTATTCGCGATACCCAAGACGTGGATCTCTTACGCGATGCTTTGCTGGAGAACCTGCACCGCAGCCAGCTTAATCCGATTGAAGAAGCTGCTGCTTACCAGCAACTATTGGAAGAGTTTAACACTACCCAAGACCAGCTGGCGCAACGGATTGGACGATCACGTCCACAGATTTCTAATACCCTGCGCCTACTCAAGCTTCCCGCCTTGGTTCAACGACGAGTTGCAGCAGGCATACTGTCCTCTGGTCATGCTCGTGCTTTGCTTGGGTTGCGAAGCCAAGCTGAAATTGAAAAGGTCGCTCAAAAGATTGTTAATGAGGGTCTTTCTGTTCGAGCAGTGGAGGAGATTGTGCAGAGCTCCTCTGAATCTACTCCTAAGGAACGAAAGACGCCGCAGCCCCAGAAACACCATGAGCGATTGGACTATATCGCAGATGCATTCGCAGACAAGTTAGATACCAATGTGAAGATTCAGCTGGGTGCACGCAAGGGCAAAATGACCATTGAGTTCGCTTCGGTAGAGGATTTAAACAGAATTATTTCGGTTTTGGATCAGAATATCGGGCAGTAAGATCTAGTTGATAAGGCTCCGTGTTAGAAGATAAGTGGTTGCTGTCTCTTTGGGAGGCAGTAACCGCTTTTTGTATGTTGTGATGTCGCCTGAGTATATAGGTGCTCTTCTTGTTTGGTTTTCAAACATGGATGACCTGAAAAGGCCCTAGAATTGATTCTCAGAGCTTTAAGGTCTTGAATGGCCTTGGATCTGTTTTATGTGAGAAAGTGCGGGAGAATCGATTCTGATGGGTCAATTTTTGACTGATGGCAATAAAATTTCACTCAGAAGCCACAAAATGCCGCTCTTTAGGTTTTCTTGAGAGGAAAATAAACTTTTGTGGGTATCCGCTGCCGATGCTGTTTCACGTGAAACATCGGAGGAGGCGAACAATCGCCTATATCTATTCCGAAGTTAGCTGGTATCGGATCTTCAGAATTTTTTTGAAGCTTGTTCATAAGTTATAAGTATCATCAGCCCGGCACAACCCTCGGCAAGTATCTTGTCGTTTACTTCGCTAACGCTCAAATAACCGATTCATGCTAAGTATAACTAGTTTGCTTCGCGTCGGGTCGGTCTATCCAATTGTTATATGAATAAAC
>NZ_LXTU01000035.1:0-737 GCF_001683935.1 Rothia sp. ND6WE1A
GGTGACTTTAAGACCCTGGGCCAGGGTTAGTGCTGGTGGTCTTCCGCCTGGTTTTGCCCAGGTGATATGAGAGGTGAGGGCTGTCAGTAGCGTGGTGAATTGCTGAGGTGTGAGCCCTGTTGTACGCTGGTGGAGCAACGGTTCTTCCGGTATGGCTTGAGGTTATTTGTAGTGATTTAATCCTCTTATTTTTGCCGCTGGTGGGGCCGTTGTCTAGTTGGTGGGGTGTGGGTGTGTTCCTACTTTTGAATAAGCCTCATTGCAAGTGGACGCCGCACGGGGGTATATGCGGAGGATGGATGGCGAATAGCTGCCCAGTATGCAATGACTAAGTGCGCCTCCTCATTGGTGCCGTCTTGGCGCCTGGGTTTACATACCCGACCCCTTGCATTGAGAGAAACAAGCAAAAACCACGGGGTTACATATTCGATACATAAGGAAGGATACCGAGGACGACCAGCACGGGACGCGCCTTGAAGCAGTAAAAAAGTTCTCTTACGACACAAGCCTATGCAGCAGGTTCACGCATCACCCATCTAAAATATAGATAAGTGTTTCGTAGTCTATAACACCTAATTTTTCATGTCGATATGAATGGAATCATTTATGCATAAAGTATTTGTATCATTTAAATACGAGGATGTAGAATATAAAAAAATTATTTCCGATCTTCAGTCAATAGAATTGATTGATAAATCGTTAGAAAACAGAATTAATTCCAATAGTCCAGAATATAT
>NZ_LXTU01000038.1:0-37200 GCF_001683935.1 Rothia sp. ND6WE1A
TTTTCCCGCCGCTGAGTTACTCAGCGGCGGGAATATTTTGCCTTCGATTACTGCTCAGCAGCCATACGTTCAGCGGTTTCTACCACGTTCACCAGCAACATCGCACGAGTCATCGGACCCACACCGCCGGGGTTAGGTGAGTACCAGCTCGACTTCTCGATCGCTTCAGGGCTGATATCGCCGGTCAGCTTCTTCTTTCCGGTCTCGGGGTCTTCAATACGGGACACTCCGACATCCAGCAGAATTGCGCCGTCTTTAACCTGATCTGCCTTGACGTTGTGGGGCTGGCCTACTGCAGCCACAATGATGTCGGCATCGCGCAGAGCGCCATCGACATCTTCGGTGCCGGTGTGAACAAGAGTTGGAGTAGCGTTGACCCCCTTACGGGTCAGCAAAAGTCCCAGCGGACGACCCACGGTAATACCGCGACCCAGTACTGCAACCTTCTTGCCCTTCCATGAAAGACCGTGACGCTCTACCAGTTCAATCACACCGTTGGGAGTACAGGGAAGCGGCGAATCCAGTTCGTCACCCACATTAAGGACCAGACGACCCAAGTTAGTGGGGTGCAAACCATCGGCATCCTTATCAGGATCAATCTTTTCCAAAATACGGTTAGTATCAATGTGCTTGGGCAACGGAAGCTGAACAATGTACCCGGTGCACTCGGGGTTGTTATTCAAATCTTCAATTTCTTTTTCAAGTTCTTCCTGAGTAATGTCCTCGGGAAGATCCTTACGAATCGAAGCAATTCCGATTTCAGCACAGTCGCGGTGCTTACCACCAACATACGAATGTGATGCGGGATCGTCCCCCACCAAGACCGTACCCAGACCAGCAGTAACACCCTTTTCCTTCAACGCTTCAACGCGCTCGGCAAGTTCTTTCTTAATCTCTGCTGCTGTAGCTTTACCGTCTAGAATCTGCGGCATATTTACCACTCCTCAATTCCGTTGTACAAGGGAAACTTCTCACACAGAGCAGTCACACGCTCATGCTGAGCTGCAACGTCTGCGCCTGGTTTCAGGGTCTCTGCGATAATATCTGCCACCTCGGTGAAAGCTTCCGCGTCGAAGCCACGGGTAGCAAGTGCTGGGGTGCCGATACGCAAACCGGAGGTAACCATCGGCGGGCGGGGGTCGTTCGGCACTGCGTTACGGTTCACAGTGATGCCCGCTTTGTGCAATAGATCTTCTGCTTGTTTGCCATCCAACTCAGAATCCACCAAGTCAACCAGCAAGAGGTGGACGTCGGTGCCGCCGGTCAGCACCTTTATGCCCGCCTCTGCGACGTCGGACTGAGAAAGACGCTCGGCGATAATATGAGCACCTTCCAGCGTACGCTTTTGGCGATCCTTAAAATCTGCAGATGCAGCAATTTTGAAAGCGGTAGCTTTAGCAGCAATCACATGCATGAGCGGTCCGCCCTGCTGTCCGGGGAAGACTGCCGAATCAATCTTTTTCTTCAGCTCTTCTTTGCAGAGGATAAAGCCCGAACGGGGCCCACCAATCGTTTTATGAACGGTGGAGGATACGACGTCGGCGAAAGGAACCGGGTTCGGGTGTAGCCCTGTTGCCACTAGCCCTGCGAAATGAGCCATATCGACCCAGAGGTAAGCCCCCACTTCATCGGCAACCGCACGGAACGCTTCAAAATCAAGTTGACGAGTATAGGCAGACCAGCCAGCGATAATCACCTTAGGCTTATTCGCCACCGCAAGTTCACGCACCTGCTCCATGTCAACGCGACCGGTTTCTTCGTTGACCTCGTAGGCAACAACGTTGTACAGCTTGCCGGACACGTTCAGACGCATACCGTGGGTTAGATGCCCGCCGTGAGCCAAGGAAAGACCCATGATGGTGTCCCCAGGGGTCAACAGCGCATGCATGACGGCATTATTTGCCTGCGCACCCGAGTGAGGCTGAACATTCGCATGGTCAGCTCCGAAGAGCGACTTGGCACGTTCAATTGCTAGGGATTCTACGACGTCAACATATTCGCAGCCACCGTAGTAACGACGTCCGGGGTAGCCCTCGGCGTACTTGTTGGTCAAAACCGAGCCCTGGGCTTCGAGTACTGCACGCGGCACAAAGTTCTCAGAGGCAATCATTTCCAGAGTGTTCTGCTGACGCTTCTGCTCAGAATGAATTGCTTCAGCAACCTCGGGATCAATCTCTGCCAGAGGCACATCAAGAATCTGTTGGGAATCGCTCACGCGGACTCCTTTCAAGTTTCGGTCTTCTTCTCTAACGGAGAAGGACCTCATAGAAAACGGTGATGAGGTCAAAAAGACCATCCACTCTAGTTTATGTGAACCAAACCGCATTGCCACCCGGTTTATGGATATTAAGCAAGCTTGTTTATGGATTATCCATCAGGGCTTTACCTTGCCACCCGGCAAAAACGAGTAGAGAGAGTTTTTCTACGCCTGGGTCAAAATTGCTTCAGCAAAATCTCGATATGAATCATGGGAAAAATGAGAGAGAGTTTGCGATTGCAAAACATACCCACAAAAAACGCTCAGCACGGCTGCGCCAATGACCTCTAGCCATTCTTCGAGCTCTTCTTCATCAAATTCGAGAGCTGCTTGTGCCCACCCACGATATCTTTCTTTCGCAGCGTTCTTCAACGCTTCAAGTTGAGTATCGGCAACTTTTCGTACGACCTCATAGGTAGCGGCTTCACCCCATGTTGATTGCAACAACCGGCATGTTGCAGGGTTGACTCGCAGCGTCTCTAACCAGTTCAGCACATACGCCCAAGGCTCCATTTTTTCAGGCTGACCTGCACCGACGCCGCCTAGGCGTGGGGTATTTTCTTGCAGAAATATCTCAAGATCTATCGTTGCCGCCGCTACCGTAATCTCTTCTTTTCCAGAAAAGTGATTATAGATTGCACCGGCAGACATACCTGTCCGCTGGATAATCTCACTCATGGATGTGCGTTGAAAACCTTTATCAAGAAAGGCCAAACGTGCAGATTCCACGATATTTTCTCTAATCTGCATTCGGTGTTCTTCGCTAATTCGAGGCATATTTCTAACTTACCTAAATCGAACAGTCATTCAGGACACGCTCATCACTTATGGCTACATCGTGTTCAATGCAACATCCTTGCCAATACGCCTAGTCACAGAAATAACTCTCTGTCTTTCCCTCTACCGTCAAGCTCATATTTACCGCCAATAGATTTTTTCGTCCGCCGCCCAGCCTCTTGTCAAAATCATTCTTGATAAACTAAGGCGTTACTTTCAATGGGGGAACATGGGGAGTAACACAATGACAATCTCAATTCAGAGAGTCTCTCTCGGAAATGCGCGAAAGGGCACATCATGGGGAATGCTCAATCGCGTCGTGAAGCGCGAGAAGCCCGGCGGAAGAAGAACGTCCGTAAGTGGGTAGCACTCAGCGGCGCAGGCATCGTCTTACTCAGCGGTGGAATACTTACTTATAACTTAGGCAGCAATAACCAGACTCAGGATCCGCAAGCGATCCCCTCTAACTGCGCCACCACTCAACGCGTGAGCGTAGAGACCACCAAAGCTATGGCGGAAATTCTTAAAAACATTCCGGTCTCTGACGAAGACTGCATCACTCTAGCTATCAGTAGCGACTCAGCGACGACCGAAACCGCCCAGCACATTATTAGCGGCAAGTCTGCCCCGAATCTATGGATTCCAGATTCTTCAACCCGAGCAGAGCTAGCTCTTGCGGGCAAAGCTCAAGTAATCACCAAAGCAGACTCTTTGGCCAGCACTCCTGCAGTTATCGCAACGACCGGAAACAATCGCGTGGAGAGCTGGAATGATGCTCTACACGATTCTTCCAGCATAAAAATGAGCGAGCCTAAAGACGATTCCGGTGCTTTTATGGCGTTACTCAACGCCACAGCCGAAACAAGTCATAACGCAATTTCGCAAGAAGATTTTAGCGCCAACATTGGACTACGTGCCCAAACTATCGGTGTAGACGATCCGGAGCGCAACCCCTCTGATTTACTCTCCTCGGTGAGCGATCACAGCATTGATTCTGCCATTGTGACTGAGTCTGATTTTGCTCAATACCGCAAAGATCATGCGGATTCTAAAGTGAAGGCCTACGTTCCCAGTGGAAAAACAGGCATGCTAGATTTCCCGATGTACCAGCCAACCACCGGCGCAGACACCAACCGAACTGTTGGTTTAGCCGCCGATAAAATCGAGAATTACATCAATTCTGACGAGGGTAAAAAAGCTCTTGAAGAACAGGGGCTACGTTCTGACCCCGGTCACGAACTTGCCGAAAATACGGTAGGCGTGGTTGATTCTCTCAGCACCGACAACCCCAAGATTCTTGCCAACATGTGGACCTCCTACCTACGCCAGTCCGCTCCGCTCAACGCGTTGGTGGCAGTGGACGCCTCCGGCTCAATGAGCACCAAAGTAGGAGACAGCGGACGCACCCGCATGGATATTGTTAAAGAATCCGTAGTTTCCGGTTCCCAGCTCTTTCCACCCCGTGACTCCATTGGTTTGTGGAGTTTCGCGCTGGATATCGCCAAGGACAACCAGGGCAAATCGCTGGATTACAATCCGCTCGTCCCCATCCGCAATCTCGGCGAAGATGTCGATGGAAAGAACCAGCGAGAAATCTTGCGTACCGCCGGCGAGAAAATTCAGCCCTACCCCGATTCTCATACCGGGCTCAACGACACCACTTTGGCAGCATTCGAAGAGGTCAAATCTCAGTTTGACCCAGACGCCGCTAACGTCGTTGTTATTATGACCGATGGTGAAAACTCAGATAAGGACTCCATTTCCACCGAGGATCTTATTCGAACCATCAATGAACAGCAGGATAAAGAGAACCCGATTTATATGCTCTTCATTGGTGTATCCGATGATGCAAACATGGAATCGCTGCGGCATTTAGCACAGGAAACTAAGGGTGAAGCCTTTACGGCAAACTCAGCTGAGGACATTCAGAAGATTTTCCAGGAAGCACTTTCCGTAGCAGATGAGCCCACCGGCCCCACCGCTACAGCGGCAGCAGCCTATTCAGCTCCTGCCCAGTAAATCTGAATAACCAGTACACCAAAAATTTTGCCCCGAATGATAATTCATTCGGGGCAAAACTGTGAGGAGACCTCGGTTTGTTTAGTGGAAGAAGTGGCGGGCGCCAGTGGTGTACATGGTGATACCGGCTTCTTGGGCTGCCTTAATGACTTCCTCGTCGCGAATAGAACCACCGGGCTGGACGACGGCGCGCACACCGGCGTCGAGCAAAACCTGCAGCCCATCAGCGAAGGGGAAGAAAGCGTCTGATGCCGCTACCGCTCCCCGTGCGCGTTCGGCGTCCCCAGCCAGTGAATTAGCGCGCTCGACCGAAAGCTTGCAAGAGTCAACACGGTTGACCTGTCCCATGCCGATGCCTACTGCAGCGCCGCCATTTGCCAGTAAAATGGCGTTTGACTTGGCAGAACGCAGAGCTTTCCACGCGAAAGCGAGGTCTGCGAGGGTTTTTTCGTCGGCAGCATTACCCGCTACGAGCTCCCAGTTCTCGGGTTGATCGCCCTCTGCCTGAAGGCGATCAGCTTCTTGGAAGAGTACGCCGCCTGAAACTGCGCGATATTCCAAGGAGCCGCGGGAGAATCCCTCGGGCAGAACGAGTATGCGCAGATTCTTTTTAGTCTGCAAAATCTCCAACGCTTCAGGCGAGTAGGAGGGAGCAATAATGACTTCGGTGAAAATATCTTTCACGGTACGAGCCATACCTTCAGATACTTCAGCATTGGTTGCGATTACGCCACCGTAGGCTGAAAGCGGGTCGCAAGCGTGTGCTTTGGCGTGTGCGTCTGCCACAGGATCGGTAGCTCCGGGAGTGGCTACAGCAATACCACAAGGGTTGTTGTGCTTGATGATAGCAACGGCGGTTTCCTCGAAATCGTAAGCAGCACGAAGCGCAGCATCGCCGTCGACAAAGTTGTTGTAGCTCATTGCCTTACCGCCGAGCTGTTCTGCCTGGGCAATGCCGGGAGCAGCGGCGGGATCGACGTACAGCGCGGCTTTCTGATGCGGGTTTTCCCCATAACGCAGAGTTTCGGAACGTTCGAAAGAAAGCCCGGCAAAGGGAGGCCAGAAGTTGGCGTCTTCGTCCTGTTCAAACTGCTGGGCAGTCCAGGTGGCAACAGCGGTGTCATAGGCTGCGGTATGAGCGAACGCCGCAGAGGCTAGACGACGGCGCTCGGCCAGGGTGAATCCACCCTCGGATGCTGCACGTACAACGTCGTCATAACGTGTCGGGTCTACTACCACTGCCACAGCATCATGGTTTTTAGCGGCGGCACGAACCATCGAAGGCCCGCCAATATCAATCTTTTCTACAATCGCGTCCTGATCAGCACCCGATGCGACGGTTTCCACGAAGGGGTAAAGATTAACAATCACCAGGTCAAAGGGTTCAATATCCATCTGCTGGAGCGTATCAATATGATCCTGTTTGCGGCGATCAGCCAAAATTCCCGCGTGGACGCGCGGGTGCAGAGTTTTGACTCGACCCTCTAAACATTCGGGGAAATCCGTAATGTCGGAAACTTCGGTGACAGGAACACCTGCTGCTGAAATGGTGGAGGCGGTAGAGCCGGTAGAAATGATGGCGACCCCGGCCTGGTGGAGACCGCGGGCAAGATCTTCAAGACCTGTTTTATCGAAAACAGAGATAAGGGCACGTTTGAGAGGTACGCGATCGAGCTCAATGAGACTCACAGATGACTCCAATTTCTTAATCCTCGCTCTCAGAGGTGGTTCTGAGAACATCTGGATGGTTAGGTATTGGGTCGATGTAAGCCCCGACCCTTGGCTTCAGTTCTTGAATCATCAAGAACCTAAATCTTTGGATCGGTCGGGCTACCGATGCTGCGGTTTCTCTTGCGGCAGGTGAGGGGAAGATTCGGCGGCAAGTTCAGAGATAGTCTGAACGAGCAGTTTTCTTTCTTCGACTTTGATGCGTTCGTGCAGGGTTTCTTCGGTGTCTTCGGGCAAAACCGACACTGACGCCTGCGCCAAGATAGGACCGGTATCGACGCCAGAATCAACAAAATGCACGGTCAGCCCGGTGATTTTCACGCCGTGGTCGAGAGCGTCTCTGACGCCGTGTGCGCCGGGGAACGAGGGCAATAAAGCTGGGTGAGTATTGATGATCCTGTTCTCAAATTGCTGGACGAAATCGGCGTCCACAATCCGCATGAATCCCGCAAAAATAACAAAATCTGGGGAGAACGAGGCAACCGTTTTTTCCAGGTGTCTATTCCACTCTGCGCGAGTTTCAAAATCTGCAGGCTCTACTAAAAAGGTCTCAATGCCTGCCCGTTCGGCACGTTCGATGCCCACACAGGGTTTATCGGCACCGACGGCGGCAACTTCAACCTCAAGCTGGCCGGCTGCTACAGCGTCCAGAATCGACTGCAGGTTAGTACCGGAACCTGAAACCATCACCACAATGCGCATATCAGAGAGTTTACCGTACAGTTGCAACCGTTATCATGCGAAGAGGGAATGAGCCCAGGGTGATTATCTGCTAACTTTTTCCGATAGTTCCCGTTACGGTTCGCGGGGTATTCTTATCCCTATGTCTGAAAACGTAAATACTTTAGAAGAAATGCCTGCGCCTCAGCGAGAAGCCCGGAAGAAACTGCTGATTATTCAGCGTCTCATGCTTGCCGCTGGTGTGCTTTCTTTCGTTTTCATGATGTACACCGGCTGGTGGCTTGTTGCCGCGCTGGTGGCTGAATTGCTTGCCCTCGGTTTGGGTATCCGCTCGTTGTTTCTGATGCCGCGTGCACGTAGCGGTGGCTTCGAATACACCGTGCTCATCCTCTTTTTGCTGGGAATCGCATATCTCACCTTTGGCACCGTGGTTCAGCTCGTTTTCGTTGAACAGACCAACGCTTACGCCGAGTGTATCCAGAATGCACTGACACTCAGCCGCCAGGGACAGTGCAACCAACAGCTTCAGGACAACCTGCTCGGGGCTCTGCTCGGCGGCGAGTAATTCTAAGAGTCGTTTTCTTCCCGCGTTTTTCGCTGTTTTTTGAGGGATTTAGGACGACGAATCACCGCGCCGCGAGCCAGCTTAGGTTGCTCTGGCGCCGCCTTTGATTCTTCAGCGCGAACGCTCCCCTGGTTTAGATTTTCTGAAGTCTCAGATTGCTGTGCAGGTTCTAGTGCGGCGGGTTCTACTGCTGAATCTTTCTCGGCGGAAACTTCTCCTTCTTCGGCGGAGTCTGCAGAAACATTTGCCTCAGTGGACGTTAACTCTGCTGCATCTTGCTGCTGGGCTGAGTCTGCTGGGGATTCTTCGGCTTCGTCGAGAACAAAAACGTCCTCAGATTCAGTCTCTGTAGCCACTGAATCTGCCGCTTTCGAGCCCTTAGAACCGGAGCGCGCTGCCTTTTTCTCGGCCTTTTGCGCAGCTTTAGCCTTCTTCTGTTCTTTTTTCAGACGGCGCTTATTCTCGCGCGATTCGCCAGCAAATCGATCCAGTTCTTTACTGTTATCCGGTTCAATCATCGGTGCCAGTATCGACCCCAACAGTACGCCTACAGCTACCCACAGCGCCGTCAGTAATCCAAAGAACCAGGGGGTAGGACCCACATGAGTGAATCTGCCTAGACCCAAAGAACCGTGAGCGAACCAGCCCACCGCCGCCGTCATCATGCCTGTAGGGACAGCGATAAATACAGCCAGGCATAACGTAGAAAGGAGAGCTGATAACCAGCGGAAACGAATCTTCAGCGAAACCCACTCATCAAAATGATTTTCACCGGCGCGGAAGAACCACCATCCAGCAAGAGCACCCGCAAGAATCGGAACCAGCACCGCCAGATAAGAGAAAGGGTCAATGGGCTGCGGAATTGCCCCCAGCACAGGAAGAGCGGGCATAGCCCCCACTGAAGTCTGCGAAAGGTTGGCAATGGTACCCTCGCCAAACGAGAACCCTGCGCCGGTACTCCACGCCATCGCCCAAATAATCAGGTTAGGAACAATGCCGAGTTGAAGCAGAGTCACAGCGGTGTCCCCCACTGCCCCAGCACTGAGAAGCTGGTAAACCGCAAGAATATCGTTCCAGTTATACAGAACGGTGAGCGCAAAAAGTAGCGCGCCCCCGGCAATAAAAGCCAGCAAAGCAACCAAGGACGAACGCAAAACCGCCCACACGTAAGATCCAGCCCACCTGGAATACTGACTAAATTTACCAACCCACTCAGCCGCATTCACACCAATCATGCGAGCCAAAGAGCGCGATTCAAACCAGGCACCGCAAATCGTTCCCAGCAAAACCACCCAGAGCGGAATGAGAAAAGCCAGTAAAGGATGGGTGGTCACTGTAGCAGTCGAGGAAAACAGGCTTAACGCCAACGAAATCGCCAGATAGGTGAGACTGCCCGATACCAGGGGAACCCAAAATTGGCCTTCATAGGATGCCTGCGCCAACCGTCGTCCAGACCGAAAGCACAATGCCAACGGCACAAGAGTCAGACCCAACGGAATAAGGCTGAACGTGCCAGATACCGCCGCGAAAGAACCGTGTTGGGGAATATTCAAATCCAGTGGAACACCATGAATCAGCAACCAAATCTGGCTGGAAAGTTGTGAGACACCCAGCAAAGAGGAGTCATTAAACCCGCCGGCAAACCACACTGCCACCAATAAAATGAGCACGGTCGCGAACGAAAGTACAGCAGTCATTAACAGTTCGATAGCCCCCTGCATCCAAAGAGGCATAGGGAGCGAACGTTTCGGCGGGGTTTTGGAAGTGGTGTTCATCGTCCTTTATCTTTTCACGAACTGCACCCTCAGGTGTAGCTGGCAGTCGCTTTGAGCACGATTTGAATCCACATTTTTCGAAAATAGCCAGCAAGCTCTCAGGTTCTCATCCCTAAACTAGAGAGATGAGTAGTTTTTCATCTATGCCTTATGTTCTCATCACCGGCGCGTCCTCTGGAATTGGCGCAGCTTTTGCCCGTGAATACGCCACACGGGGATACTCTTTAGTGCTGAGTGGACGGAGGGTCGAGAAACTTGAAGAACTCGCTCACGAGTTGAGGACCGCCGATATAGATATAGAGATTCTCCCGGCAGATTTGCTGAAGGGCGACGACGTCCAGCGCCTCATCTCGCGTCTTCAACAGGAGACGAACCCCGTAGAAATTCTGGTCAACAACGCTGGTTTTGGTCTAGGCAAAGACTTTCTTTCAGCAAGCGTTCAGAGTCATCTCAACCAAGTGGAGGTCTTGGCAAAAGTTCCGCTGGCACTGATGCACGCGGCGTTGGGCCCCATGGTTGATAGGGGGCGGGGGCGAATCATCAACGTCGCATCTGTTGCTGCCTTTACTCCCGGTGGAACCTACTCTGCAGCTAAACGGTTTTTGGTGTCTATCAGTGAATCAGCAAATTTGCAGTATGCTACCCGCGGGGTAAGTGTCACCGCCGTCTGCCCCGGACTAACGCGGTCAGAATTTCACCGTGTTATGGAGGTTTCTGAGCCTCAGGTGCCAGGGATATTCTGGCTGAGCGCCGAGCAGGTTGCTCGCACCGCCATTACAGCGAATATTCAAGGCAAAGCGGCAGTAGTGCCGTCGGCGCCCTACAAGATTATGCGATGGAGTAATGCCCTACTTCCCCAGAAAATCATTGGAAAAGCGCTTGAGCGAACCCGCAATTACTAGGGTTATTCTTCAGTAAAAGGATTAGTCGCCTGAACGCCCCACCGTTGATACACCTCTGCTTTGGAAGAGGCAATCTCCAGCTGGTGCACTTGAGCCGTTGCACAGATGAGCCCCTCTAAAGCCGCGGTGGGGAGCGGCACGGTTCTCTCAGAACCTACCGCGTGGAATCCCCGCTCAGCCTGGCGACCAGCCCATTCCAACGAAACCTTTTCATCGATTTCTAAAACGTGCTCCCCAAAACGATCTACCAGTTCGCTGAGCCAGCGTTCTGTTTCCGTATAGGGGTAAAGTCCTTTAAGCTCGCCCAAGCTTAACACCGAAATGTAGAGAACTTTATAGGAGTTACGCCGCAGAAAAGCTACCACCTTCGGGTCAGGAGTCGCTTTGCGGATTTCCGCCAGCACATCCGAGTCAAGAAGGAGTCCGGAAAACTGGCTCATGCGACCTGAAGTGCGCCATATTCAGTGGCAGGAACCCCTGATGGATTTGGGGTCAGCAAAAAGTTGAGAAATTCCGAACGCTCATTAGAGATGCGGGTGTAATCCTGGATAGAAACTGCGGAGTAGCCTCCACGAGCAGTCACCGCAACGGTGCTGAGGTTCTTCTGAATAGTTTCGTGGGGTCGAGCGGTGGTAGTCATAGCCACACTGCGCCTTCGCGCATTCCTTTCGAAGTGCTCTTGTCTGTACCAGCCTGCGTTGGTAGCAAACGCGCTAACAACGCGAATACAGACCGCTTCGTCATCCGAGCCACCCGTGAACATGGGGTTGGCGTTCAACTAAAGTCGGAGCTTGTCAGTTGAAACTCTTGAAGCTGTTTAAAACCATAACCCACCGTTTCTGAAAATAAAATACCGTCCCAGAAAAAAATTGATTTACCCGGGAGGGAAGCCATCCCCTAAAATGTGAAAAGGGTAAAAATTGAGGACGAAAAAACTTTCGTTCTCAATCATTCACCTCCTCTGCACCTCCAAAGACCCATGTCTTTGATAAATCCCCCCCCCATTGAGGTATTGCCCGCCAAGGAAGCCCTACATGTTATCCAATAACACAATAAAGTTTCTCTCCCGACGTCTCATAGCGCTCTCTGCCACCGCAACGCTTGCCTTGGCAGGATGCTCTCCCGTCGCCACCAACCAGAACGCTCCGGATGAAACCAAAAGCCTCACCGAAGTCCTAGAAGAAAATCCCGATGCCGTATTACCCACTCAAAATGACATCAGGGTACAAAAAACTATCCCCTACCTCATGGCCTCCCCCACAACCGAGCACTTTAACGCAAAACAGTGGCAAAAAACCTCAACCCGCATCCCAGCAACTCAAAAACAGCTGATGTCGGATAACCCACTTCTTGCCGAACAGGTCAACCAAAAATGCGTAGCCTACGAGCAGCTGGGGCTGGGATTATTTAGCACCCCCGGTGGAAAATTTACTATCCAAAAAGGCGAACGCCGTCGTATTACTCTGGGACAGAATGGGATAGACCAGCTTTCAGGGTATATTTCAGTATTTTCTGTAGCAGATGCCACAGCTGCCCAGCAGCTCATCTCCACGTTAGAAAAGAACTCCGCCGATTGCACAGAAGCCCTGACCCAGCTCTATCCCGGTAGCGAAGATGCTTTTGAGATACATCGAAATCCCACTCCCAGCGGAGCTCCCAGCAACCCTGATTTGACGAGTTTGAGCGGCCAATACTCTGGAGATGCCTTTGGTTTACGAGTCACCAAGGTAGACAACTTTCTCGTAAGCACTTGGTTTAGAACAACCGGACATCATGATGATTCCAACGTGATGGAAACTACCGATTTCATTCACCGCATCGCCGTAGATAAAGCGGAAAAGCACTCTTCGGCTCCCCGCGGTGGACGCTCGCAGACAGCAAATTCTGAACAATCATAGGTAGCACTTCACCACGAAGAATTGTTCTCGGCTAATCTGGTTAAGTTAACCGTTTGGCCCTTATACGGAAGAGACTATGAGCGATTCGACTGCTTTTCCCGCTATCCCCGTCACGGCTGCTGAGATTATTCGTCAAGTAGGGCACGGGGCATATTCACGCGGGCAGAAGTACATGCGGGCGGGCAACGTAGCACGGTATAACTACGATGACGACGCGCGGATGCTCACCGGTGTGGTGACAGGCAACGATGTCACCCCTTATTCCACCAACATCACATTTCCTGCAGTCAAAACTCCCGGTTCACTAGCATTTTCTGCACGATGCACGTGCCCAGTACGCACTGATTGCAAACACGCGGTAGCGCTCATGCTCACCGCCATTGACCGGGCAGATAAGGCGCGTAAGGCGTTGACATCGTTGTCCCCCACCTGGCGCTCCACCCCTACGCACGATGGCGACGGCGCTCCGCAGGTTCCTGAAGACTTCAAGAAACGGTTAGAAGAATTCGGGGTCTACGCGGCGTCTCAACTAGAGAACCGCGCTGAAGATTCTGCAGAAAATTTAGAAGATTTGGCGCTCCTCAACGAGGAGAAACTCTCAAAGGTTCCCGCGTGGAGGCGGTCGCTATCGCATACGTTGGCAGCTCGCCCCGAATTTGGTAGCGATCACGCGCGCAGAGCATCGGCGGCTCTGGATCTTTCCTTTCACGTAGGAACAAAATTTACGCTAGGTAATAAGTCCAAAATCCCGCAGGTAAGTATCCAGGCAAGACCACTCATGATGGGTGCTCGCGGCAAATGGATTAAAGGCGGTTTGAGCTGGGAGAACTTCCAACGGGACCTCTCGCGGAGTATGAGTAGTCATACTCTCTACCCCGAACATGAACGCTGGTTTGCCGAATTCTATTCAGTGGTTCGCCCCTGGCAGTCGGCATATACTTCCCACCGCGATTGGGTGTCTTTGACTGCAGTCAATTCCTCGCTCCTGTGGCGGGTACTCGAAAAAGCCCGAGCCATCGGTCTGCCTATTTTGCTGGACGGTGAAGAAATAAATTTCTCTCTGGCTGATGCGACGTCGGTGGAGCTACTAGTGGAACCTCTTGCAGAGGCGGGTAAAACCGATGACACCGGTTTGAGTCTCAACCCCGTTCTGCGCTGGGGCAGATACTCCATTCCTGCTGAGCACTGCCACAAGTTGGGCGAACCCCGCATGGGTTTTGTGGCGTTAGGGGGTCGAGCACAGGCACGCTACGTGCAATCTGCCGAATCCGCCAAGTGGAGTATCACCCGTAAGCCAGCTTTAGATCTGGTGGAAGAATCTCTCGAAGAAACGACGCCGGCAGAGGGCTCCCCCGCCCGACCCGAGTGGATGAATGAGGCAACCAATATCGTCTTTATCCCCCTCGCCGATCCGCTCGATCCGGTAGCCGAATCATTGGCGATCTCTGGCGCCATCGAAGTTCCCGCCCGGGATAAAGAGAGTTTCTTTGCGGAGTACTACCCTGTCCTCTCTCGCACGGTTCACCTGCATACGGTCAATCACAGCGTTGAGCTTCCCCCTGTTCGCTCGCCCCAGCTTGTATTGACGGTAAATTTTGAGGAAGAAAACTCACATACTGCTCGAACCGCTTGGCATTGGGAGTATCCCACCCATCCGTTAGCCACCCAAGATACTGACGAAGACGCGATAGAGATTCTTCCTGCCCTGGGTTACCCAGGCGAAGACCATCAAGATATCCGCGATACCAAGTTTGAATACCGCGTACTCAAAGAGGTCAAGGTCATCCGCCCGGCAGTGCCTTTTACCCGCAATACCTATGAGGGGTGGGCAACCCGGACCCTACTTGAAGACTCGCTGCCCCGATACCGTGAGATTGACGGCGTGCGCATTGACTTTGAGGGCACCGTGCCTGAATTCAAAGAACTCGGTGAACAACCAGAAATCACAGTTTCAGTAGACTCGACGGGCGATAGGGATTGGTTTGGCCTGGGAATCACCATCAAAATGGGTGAATGGTACGTTCCCTTCGCCAAAGTTTTCGAGGCTCTCAACGCCGGAAAAACTCACCTCTTGCTAGGCGACGGCAGCTACTTTGCGTTAGATCGTCCCGAGTTCATGAAATTACAAGAACTCTTGCGTGAAGCCAGTTCCCTGCGCGATAAAGAAACTCCCCTCCAGATTTCCCGCCATCAGGTAGGAATGTGGGAAGAGCTCGAAGAACTTGCGGCAGAAACCGAAACGGTCGATGCGTGGGATAGGCAAGTTAGCGCCCTGCTGAATGTCGCTAACAGCCCAGCCCCCGAGCTACCTGTAGGGCTACATGCCGAGCTACGCTCCTACCAGGTCGAGGGTTTCCAGTGGCTTAACTTCCTCTGGGAGCATGAGCTCGGAGGCATACTTGCCGACGACATGGGTTTGGGCAAAACCGTACAGACCATTGCCCTCTTTGCCCGCGCCAAAGAATTCTGGACGCACCACCAAGACCGCGAGTCAACCGAACGTTTCGCCCCGTTCTTGGTAGTTGCCCCGACGTCGGTAGTGCCCAACTGGGAGCGCGAAATCAAAAAATTTGCCCCAGAACTCTCCGTAGCAACCATCTATGAGTCTCAGAACAAATCCAAGAAACCGTTGGCTCGCACCTGTGCGGATGCAGACGTAGTAGTAACCTCCTACGCGCTGTTCCGCATTGATGAAGAAGCCTACGTAGACGCTGGTTTCCAGCAACTCTGGAACGGCCTTATTCTCGATGAGGCGCAGTTCGTCAAGAACGCCAAAACAAAAGCTCACCGCATTGCCCGGGACATTCCCGCCCGCTTCAAATTGGCGGTCACCGGTACCCCCATGGAAAACAATCTTATGGAGCTGTGGTCCATGTTCTCCATCGTTGCGCCGGGGCTCTTCCCCAGCGCCCGCAGGTTCAAGGACTACTATGCCTCTCCCATCGAAGGCGGCGAAGACAAGAAAGCACTGCCCCGCCTGCGCCAACGCATTCGCCCACTCATGAAGCGCCGCACCAAAGATTTGGTCGCCGCAGATTTGCCTGAGAAGAACGACGTGCGCGTGGACGTACCATTAGCCCCGGCGCACCGCCGCGCCTACGACACCGCGCTTCAGCGCGAGCGCAAGAAAGTTCTAGGACTGCTGGAGGACATGGACAAGAATCGTTTTACGGTCTTCCAGTCGCTCACCACCATGCGCCGCATGGCATTAGACGCCAGCCTCATCGACCAAGAGCAATACGGCAGCGTGGCATCGTCCAAGCTGGACTACCTGGAAGAGAACCTGCCGGAAATCGTCGCCGACGGTCACCGCGCGCTCATCTTCTCGCAATTCACAACCTACCTCAAAAAAGTTGCCGAACGCCTGGACTCGCTAGGGATTACCTACCTCTACCTGGATGGCTCAACCCGCGACCGTGCGCGAGTACTCGAAGCCTTTGAACTAGGGAACGCACCCATCTTTCTGATTTCGCTGAAAGCTGGCGGCTTCGGCTTGAATCTGACCTCCGCTGACTACTGCTTCATTATGGATCCCTGGTGGAACCCCGCAGCAGAACAACAGGCGGTAGACCGCGTACACCGCATAGGTCAAACCCGCAATGTGATGGTCTACCGCCTGGTATCAGCCGGAACAATTGAAGAAAAAGTCATGGATCTCAAGGATTCCAAAGCGGCGCTTTTCGACGCCGTCGTGGACGAGGGTCAGTTCTTCTCGCCCTCCCTCACCGCCGAGCAGGTGCGCGATTTGCTCACCAGCTCAGAGGAGTAGGGGATTTATGAGTTCCTTACTTCCGTTTGGCACAGCATCGGCAAGCAATCCCTCTCGCATGGCTCGCGAGCGCTCGCAGATGCGATTCACGCCAGACCCAGCCAGCTTGCCTCACGCTGTGCCAAACAGAAGTTCAGGAAACTAATGAGTAAATCAGGACGTTAGTGAGCTGCCTTCTTCTTACGCGGAATCAGATGCATAATACCGACCACGATGAAGCCCACGATAGCGCCGAAAATCATTGCAACAACGGTTTCAGCAATCCAGCCAACGGTGGCGCCAATCCAGCTGTGGGACAGTGAATGGCCCCACTCAGCCGCATGATGGGCAATAGAGTAAGGGAAGTGCCAACCGAGCGCATCCAAACCGACGAGCAGGATGTGTCCACCAACCCAGAGCATCGCGAAAGTACCCACGATGGAAATGAAGGACATTACCTTGGGCATAGCTCGAACTAAGCCCTCACCAAATTTCTGAGCGCCCGCTGACTTGCGGCGAGCGAGGGCGAGTCCGATATCGTCCATCTTCACCAGCAGACCCACTACGCCGTACACCAGCAAGGTAATGAGGATGGCCACCACAACGAGCGCGGCGGCACGCATCCAAAAAGTACCGTCGGTGGCAATCGAGTTCATGGAAATAACCATGATTTCAGCAGAAAGAATGAAGTCCGTACGAATAGCACCGGAAACAATCTGCTTTTCTGCTTCTGGACCACGAGCAGCCGAGGGCGTCTCAGTTTCCTCATGTGCCGGGGAGAATAACTCAAAAACTTTTTCTGCTCCCTCAAAAGCGAGGTACAGACCACCCAGCATCAACAACGGGGTGAGCGCAGCCGGAAGCAACCAACTCAGCAAAAGAATAACGGGAAGAATAAAAAGTAGCTTATTGCGCAGTGAGCCCATCGCAATTTTCTTGATAATAGGCAGTTCTCGCTTAGGCGAAATCCCATCCACATACTGGGGAACTACTGCAGTATCGTCAATGACCACACCCGAAGCCTTGACGCTCGCGCGCCCCGCTGCGGCTGCGACGTCGTCCACGCTGGCGGCGGTTAACTTCACCAGTGCCGCGACGTCGTCCAAAAGGGCTGCCAAACCACCGGCCATGAAATGCTCTCCTTGAATTGCCCCTGTGGGCTGGGTTGAGGGTTAATCAGTGTTAATAAGCATACTGCACAAGGCTGTAGAGCTTGGGGACTGCGAGTTGAAGGGCGCTCTGTACAGATCGTTCCGATGAAAAGGTCACTAAATCAGTCAAAATGCACTGAAATAAGTGCACTGTCGCTGATTTAGTGACCTTCAGAGCACAGACTATTCAGATTTTGGCGGGACGATCGTGATGGACGCGGTTGCTGGATGATCGGGATTGTGCTGGATTTCGGGAAGAGCGTTGGTTTCGGGGTCCGGTTCGAAGACATAGCGCCAGAGGGCAGGAACCGCTAGCGTGAAACCCCCAATAGCTAGAATGCAAACAGCACCGCCCAGCATTGCCGCCACCGCCGATCCCACGAGTTGGGCGACGCCACCGACCATTGCGGTGCCGAGGTTGGGGCCACCGGTCACGGTCACAATGAACATCCCATTCATGCGACCCAGCATGCTGTCCGGCGCTGCCGTTTGAATAATGGTGGAGCGGAAAACCGACCCCAAAGCATCACACCAACCAGCGAATGCCAGGCCCGCACCGCCCAGTAAAATTGCCCAGAGATTCTCCGCCAGCGACGGCGAGGGGTTACGCCCGTCCAACCAAAAGGCTACAGCGCCAAAAGCGAAGAACCCGGCACCCCAGCCTACGTATGAAAGGGTGAGAAAACGCCCTTGACGGCGTACGTTCTTGAGCCAACCGGAGAAAGTCACGCCTAGGAAAGCTCCTACTGCACCTGCGGAAAACAAGAGGCCAGATGCGGCATCACCGCCACCAAATGCCACTACAACAAGGGCTGGAATAAGTGGTTTTGCTTGCGCGAAAATCATGCCGATGAGGTCCACCACGAACGTCATGCCGACCACCGGAACCCGACGGACGAAAGAGAAGCCTTCGACGACCGAACGGATACCACGGGAGGCCCCTTCAGCTTTCTTCTCCGGCACCATGGGAGGTAACTCGTAGAGTGCCCACAGCCCTACCATCATGGCGAAAACGTTAATAGAGTACGTCCATGGATAACCCACCGTTGCCACCAGCGCACCGCCAAGCATGGGTCCGACGCTCATGCCCAAGGTTCCCACCGTCATATTCAATGCGTTAGCAGCCGGTAGCAGACGGCGCCGAACTAGCCGTGGAATAATCGCACCGCGCGCTGCCTGGTTGATGGGTTGAAGCAGCGATTCAAAGGCAACCAAGCCATAGAGTAACCAAATATTATGAAGCCCCATCCATGCGTGAACGGCAATGGCCACCGTAACCAGCCACATGCTGATAGATGCCAGGAGAGCAACCTTGCGACGGTCGTAGGTATCAGCAATGACGCCGCCGTATAGACCACCCAAAATAAGTGGTCCAACCGCCACCAATCCCGTCAGACCCACCGCACCTGGCGAACCTGTGATGGAGAAAATCTCCAGGGCAATCGCAATCGCAGTGATCTGAAACCCCATGGTAGAAAACACCGACCCCATCCAGATACGGCGGTAATCTCGGCTTTCTTTAAGCGGGGTGGTGTCCATGAGCAGTGAGGGCATGAACACCAGTGTAATCAGGACGTAGAAGCAGGTGGGTCACCTTTTCCGCGAAAATGCACTGAAATAAGTACACTTTCACTAATTTACTGACCCTTCAGCAGAGAGAATAGAAGGAACACCGATGAGAGGAACCCTATGAACATTCCCGATAACCAACCCCTGAAAACTTTTTCCGATGGCAAGACCATTCCCCAGATGGGCTTCGGCGTCTGCGGTATTGCCCCGGATGCCACCGAACGTGCCGTGCTCACAGCGTTTGAAACCGGCTACCGCCACATCGATACCGCCACCATCTATAAGAACGAAAAAGAAGTTGGTTCAGCGCTGAAAAATTCGGGGCTTACTCGCGAAGATGTCTTTGTGACCGGCAAGCTGTGGAACACCGATCAGGGTTTTGAAACTGCTCTGGAAGCCTGCGAAAAATCGTTGGAATTACTAGATACCGATTATCTTGACCTCTATCTGATTCACTGGGCCCAACCTGCCCTGGGAAAGTATCGACAGTCATGGGACGCGCTTATTGAGTTGCGCGAGCGCGGACTGGTCAAATCTATTGGCGTTTCGAATTTCACGACCGAACAGATTGATTCGTTGAAACCGAGCGGGGTTACTCCCGTGGTGCATCAGATTGAGCTACACCCCTATCTCACTCAGGAGAGTCAGCGCGCCGATAACGCCGACCGTGGAATCTTGACCGAGGCATGGTCGCCGCTGGGGCAGGGCAAGGATATTAACAACGACGCCGTCGCCGCTATCGCCGCCGAGCACGGCATTACTAATGCGCAGGTTATTCTTGCCTGGCATTTGGCGATTGACAATATTGTGATTCCTAAGTCGGTCACTGCCGAGCGTATTCGCGCTAATTTTGAGGCTCCGCAGGTGCATTTGACCGTTGATAATCTAATGACTTTGGGTTCGCGTCCCCAGGGTGAGCGATTGGGCGGAGATCCCGCTGAAGGCGATTTGGGTGCGCCCGAGTATTCAGACCGCGACTCTTTTCGTTCAGCTAAATAAGTAGAGAGCTGCAGCGCCGCTGAGTAAGCTAAAACTGCATACTCTCTGGAAAGGAAAAATATGACTGCCTCACCGCTGAAAAAATTCAATGATGGTAACGAGATTCCCCAGCTGGGCTACGGCGTCTGGCAGGTTGAGAACGAAGTTGCAGAGAAGGTCGTGGAGCAGGCATTAGATGCCGGTTTCCGCCACGTTGATACCGCTCAGATTTATGGAAATGAAGAGGGCGTTGGCGCGGCTCTTGCTCATTCTTCGGTGAGCGAAGACGACGTTTTCGTGACCACCAAGGTATGGAATGACCAGCAGGAGTTCGAGAAGGCACAGGCCTCTTTTGAGGTGTCGATGAAGAAGCTTGGTCTCTCCAAGCCGCTGGATTTGCTTCTCATTCACTGGGCGAAGCCGGTTCAGGGTACCTACCTTGAGGCGTGGAAAGCACTCATTAATTTGCAGAAACAGGGAAAGGTGCGCAGCATTGGCGTTTCGAACTTCCCCGAGGAGCAGTTGCGCGAAATCATTGCCGAAACCGGCGTAACCCCTGCCATCCACCAGATTGAATTACACCCCTACTTCAATCAGCACGCTTTGCGCGAGGTTCATAAAGAATTGGGAATTTTGACCGAGGCGTGGTCACCGCTGGGTCAGGGGGGCGACATTTTGAACGACCCCGTGGTCGTGGAGATTGCTCAGGCGCACGAGGCAACCCCTGCTCAGGTTGTCATTGCCTGGCATCTGGCACTGGGTAACGTGGTGATTCCTAAGTCGGTTACCCCAGAGCGCATCAAGGAAAACTTCGCGGCACTTGATATCAAGCTCACCGACGACGAGGTAGAGAAGATTTCTGCTCTGACTAAGAACGACGGTCGTATTGGACCCGATCCCAAGGACTGCGACTTCTAAGCGGTACACGACTGCAGAATAAACCGGGTGAGGTGTTTCTACCTCGCCCGGTTTCTTGATTTTTGGCTGGGGGCTCCGTCCATATTTTTATGAATTGTTGCCAAATCGCAACCAAATATTGAGGTTTCTAGGGTTGAATTTTCAGCTTATTTGTACTCAACGGTGCTATTTTTGGGTTAGATGATACAACCTGCCTCCGGTGGAGGAGCGTCTGAAGAAATCGAGTAACCATGGTCAGCAATATCAATAAACTCCTTGCCAGCGAAAAAATTCGCTTTCTGATGGTGGGAGGTTTCTGCTTTATTCTGACCATGACTATTAATTACGGTCTGAAATATACGATTATGACCGAGAAGCCCACCACTGCCCTGCTCATAGCCACAGCCATTGCCTCTGTGGTCTCCTATATTCTCTCTGCGCGTTGGACGTGGAAGGACGCCGGCGGCGATCCCCGCCCCAAGGAGATGGTTGGTTTCACGCTGGTGACCCTCGGCGGGATCGCTTTAAACGCTGCGCCACAGTGGGTATCTCGTTACGTTTTCCATTTGGAAACGCCCTATATTTCCCTGCTTGCCCAAGAAACCTGCGACTTCTTGGCTGGTCCCATCCTGGGTACTCTCATTGCCATGATCTTTCGTTACTGGGCTCTTGATCGGTTTGTGTTCCACGGTAAGCAGGCGCGCCAGGACGCACAGCTGAGCGAAATCATTCCAATTACTCGCCCGATTCCCCGCCAAAAACTGCAAGCACCAGCGGGGAATTCAATTGACAAAGCGGCATAGGCGTTACCGGCGGCGATGCGCCACGCCGCTACCTTTTCGAGCTCCACCAGGCTTTGATGCGTTCGTCCGTGCAGAAGAATGATTCCCCCGCACGTGCTTTGGCTTCGCGGGTTTTTCTTCAAGGAGCAGAGACAGCGCTATGCGGCCACGCTGGGCATTAACCTCAGTCACCCGCACTTTCACGACGTCGCCAGAGCGCACAATCTTGTGCGGATCATCCACGTAGCCGGTACTCATCTGCGAGATGTGCACCAGTCCGTCCTGGTGTACTCCGATATCCACGAAGGCGCCAAAGGCAGCCACATTTGAAACCGTTCCTTCAAGAATCATACCGACGGCGACGTCGTCAATCGTCTCGACGCCGGGGGTGAATTCGGCGGTCTGGAAGTCCGGCCGGGGATCACGCCCGGGTCGTTCGAGTTCGGCAAAAATATCGCGTACCGTGGGCAGCCCAAAACGTTCGCTCACATAATCTTCAGGCTTCAACTGAGCCAGTTTCTCAGCGGAAACCGAGCTGCCTTGCATCCCTCCGGCGTCATGTACGATAGCGCGAGCGAGATCGTAGGCTTCGGGGTGAACGCCCGAGGCGTCGAGGGGCTCGGAGCCATCTGCAATGCGAATAAACCCGGCAGCCTGTTCGAATGCTTTAGGGCCAAGACGGGGAACTTTCAAGAGATCCTGGCGGGTGGAAAAAGCACCATTTTCCTCACGGAACTTCACGATTGCCTCACTGGTGGTGGCGTTGATACCCGCTACATGTGAGAGCAGGGCGGGAGAGGCAGAATTGACCCACACGCCTACCGCATTCACACAATCTTCCACGGTGGCATCCAGAGATTTGGCAAGGATGTTTCCCGGTATATCGTGCTGATACTGACCCACTCCAATAGACTGCGGGTCGATTTTTACCAGCTCAGCCAAGGGGTCTTGTAAACGGCGGGCGATAGATACCGCCCCGCGTAAAGAGACATCCATGTCGGGTAGTTCTTCGGTGGCTAGTGCAGATGCCGAATACACGGATGCACCGGCTTCAGACACCGTTACTTTCTGTACACCGTCATTCCCCTGTTGCGCCAGCCGTTTGAGGAGATCACCCGCCAAGCGGTCTGTATCGCGCGAAGCGGTGCCGTTTCCAATGGAGAGCAGTTCTACCTTAAACTCACGCACCATCGTTTCTAGCTGGTCTAGCGCCTCATCCCAGCGGTTTTGGGGGGCATGCGGATAGATGACAGCCGTATCTAGTACCGCGCCGGTAGGAGAGACCACCGCAATTTTGACGCCGGTGCGAAGCCCCGGATCCAGACCCAGCACGGTGCGGTTGCCCGCCGGTGCAGCCAGCAATAAATCACGCAGATTGGAGGCGAAAACTGCCGCCGCGTCCTTTTCTGCGCGCTCGGTGAGTTGGGTACGCAGGTCGGCAGCAAGGCGGGGCAAAACTTTTTGCCGCCATGCCGAGCGAACGGTAGCGGCAAGCCAGCCCAAAACGCGTTCGTCATCTGAGACCGTATTCAGAATCTGCACGGGAATGCCCAGGGCAAATGCCACCGCCGATTCGAAGGACGCGCGGGCGGTCTCATATCCTTCGGTGAGGTTTTGATGGCGGGCTAAAGCTTCACCCTTGAGCCCGGTTTTAGGGCCGGGAACCTCTGCCACATCTACGGTGACTTTGACTTCCCCGGACTTTTCAGCCCGCATGAGGGCCATCAACCGGTGCGAAGGAATCTTACGGATTCTCTCGGAAAAATCATAGTAATCGGAAAATTTGCTGGTCTCTTGTGCCAGCACAGTGCGGTGGCTCGGCACCACCTTTGAGGTAATTACTCCGGTGTTCCAGAGTTTTTCTCGCAGCTCGTCCATGAGTTCGTGGTCGTAGACGGCGTATTCATGCAAGATAGCGCGGGCACCGGCGAGGGCAGTTTCAGTATCGGGTACTGCTGTGTCGTCCGGTGCGCCCTTTTCTGCAGGGTGAATGTAAGCGGCAGCGATATCGTGCAAATCTGCCAGCGGAACTTCTAACAAATCGTCCACTAGAGGCTCTAATCCAGCTTCCAACGCTATCTGCGCTTTGGTTCGCCGCGCCACTTTGTAGGGAGCGTAGAGCGATTCCAATTCATTCTTGGTGGACGCCGCCAATACTGATGCCTTCAGCGAGGGTTCGAGCACACCCCGCTCGGTGAGCAACTGTAAGATACTTGAACGCCGGTCTTCAAGCTCTCGCAAGTACCCCAGGCGATCTTGGAGCAAGCGAAGCTGGACGTCACTCAGCCCACCGGTTTTTTCCTTGCGGTAGCGAGCGATGAAGGGCACCGTAGCACCAGAATCGAGCAGCTCAATTACTGCGCGAACGCTGGAGAGTTCCACTCCCAGTTCGCCGGTGAGCGCGCTCTCAATTTGATGCAAAACGGTGCTGGCTGATGTCATACTTCTAGTTTCTCATTAGAGGGGATTCCCCGCTAATCGAAGGAGAAGGCTTATTCAAGTAATAGAACTACTTACGATTGAAGCCCTCAACTGAGCGGACTACATTTGAAAAGATACATTATTTTCAATCGGAGTCATTTCGTGATTGCATGTAGTGTTCTTTAACTGACTTTAGAAAGTAGCTACCTACCGTGAATGAATCGGATTCATACGAGAAGTTTGTTGAAAACTACTCAGATCTCCTGGACCAGCTGGTTCGGGCGGGGTGGACTCCCGGCGAAGCATACAGTCGTTTTACTACCCTCTTTCCCGAGGTAAACCCTGACTTTGTGCATAAAGCTATTAATTCCGGTCGCTGGACTTTCATAGGTCGCAAGGAGAATCTACTCAATAATGTGATGATGGCAGCGGCTCTCTGGTATGCCGTAGCAGTCACCCACGATCTTGATCCTGAACCTGAGTACACCGCGGTTCACCTTGACCCTGTAATTGTTCAGGATTTATCCCGTCTCTTTACTACTGCAGGGGTAGATGCTCAAAAGATCGCTTCTATCATGAGCCGCTGTGGCGCCACGTTGAAGCACCTGGCAGAAAACCCCTATATTCGCTTAGACGAGGTTACCTACGACGATTTCCTCGAAGACTTACCCGCCGAGGTTCAGGGAATCTCAGATGATGTCTTTCTCTGGCCCCCGCAGCGATCGATCATCGAAGATCGTCTGGGTGAGGGAAATTTTTCTCAGGCACTTTTGCGGGTTGGAATTTGCCCTCCTGACTTGGAAGAACTCGGCATGAGCGTTTCTGCTTCAGCAGTCAGCGATCGTGCTTTTCGCAACGCCTTAGGGGAGTTCCTTAGTTACTGCATTCGCTATGACCGTAACCCCACTGTTCTGCTGTACGGTAGCTGGGCTGTGGCTCGCAATCAGATAGGCAGAGCACCCCTGGTCGGTGCAGTGCGCGCCAAATACGGTTCCTGGCATCGGGCGCTGAAACTTGGACGTCGCATGGTCAACGATGCTCTGCAGATGAGCCATGCTAAGGCTGTGCCCGCGCGTCCGGTGGAGTCCTATACCTCTTCAGAGTCCGCTCCGCTCCGCATTGAAGATTTGAAGGCGCAGGGTATCGGGGTGGTGCAACAATCACCGCATAACCCCCATGAGGTAGAACGTCAGGCATGGAAGTCTCTCACCAACGTTCTCTTCGCCAGATTAAGAGAACTTCCCTGGAACCAGACTCTACGAGTTTATTACCTCACCCCGGGGTCAATTGCCGCAGGTGATTACACCCCCTACGTCAGCATTTTGCGCTCCCCCGGCGGGTACCTGTGCGAGATTACAGATTCTAACGATTTCTCAATGCGCAAAGAGGAATACAACATTGAGTATTTGCGAGAGCAAGGTTGGGGTGAGCCGAGCGAAGGAACTCTCACCTGGTCCCAGAATTTCTTTGACTCCTCTGCTGCTGCCGAGCACATTATTCGCGCCATGCGAGAGGGTCTGCACTGTGAACGCCCCGATTATTTCCAGTCTGATGACCCCACTAATTCCTCTCCTACTCATGTAGCGGATCCTACGACCGGGTCTGTTCCGATGGTTCCTGCCCAGTTCATCGAGGATTCGACTACTCGAATCAGCGTACAATCTGAGCTGAACGACTAAGTGGCACGCAGAAGACTTAGATCAAAGAAGCTCCCCCTCAAAGTTCGTTTTTACCTCAGCCTGATTTTCCTAGCAATCCTTGTGGTTGCGGGCATTTTTTGGTGGGGTAAGAACGGCTGGGACTGGGACGCCGCCGTCGATGCCTTGCGCCCCGCTGGTACGCCCGTCAGCACAGGTTTTGCTCATAGCGGGATATCAACCTACTCCACAGCGTCAGATGTCTTAGGCACCTTAGAAGTTCGCCAGCCCGGTGAAGTAACGGGATATTCGCGGGAGATGTTTGGCAAAGCATGGTCAGATGTGGATGGTAACGGCTGCGATCAGCGCAACGATGTGCTTACCCGCGATCTGCAGAATCTCAAGCGCAACGAGAACTGCAAGGTCGTTTCAGGCACTTTAGTTGATCCTTACACCGGCTCCTCGGTAGATTTCACGCGCGGTGAGCAGACCAGCCAGTTGGTTCCCATCGACCACGTAGTAGCACTATCAAATGCCTGGCAAACAGGCGCCACTTTGCTGAGTGAGTCTCAGCGAGCGCAGTTGGGCAATGATCCGCTGAACCTTCAAGCAACCACCAGCGCAGCAAATAGGGAGAAGTCCGATGCCGACGCCGCACATTGGCTTCCTCAACGTGGCTACCAGTGTGAGTACGTGGGGCGTCAGGTGTCCGTCAAAGCAGCTTACGGTCTCTGGGTCACGCCTACCGAGAAGCAGGCAATGGAGCGGGTTCTCAAAACCTGTCCTGAGCAACCCGCTTACCGTTCAAACGTCAAAAAATAAGCTCATCGAACATGGACGCCGTCTGGCGCTTTAGAAGCGCAAGACGACGTCCTGATTCATATATCTCACCTTGGCGGATAAGAGCCTAACAACTTATAGTGTTTTGTCTTTTTCGCGAGGAGGAACAATATCTAGTGCCTGGGTGCGTTCAAGCTTGGCCTTCTCTTGCAAACGTGCGGAGTTGGGGTTGCGGCGAACGGTTGCCCAGCCAATAGCCAAAATGATAAACCATCCGGGCATTGCAAACAGTGCAATCCGGGTATCTTGGAACAGAGCCAACACAATAATCATGGCGATGAAGAATGCCAGGGTTACATAAGCTGCTCCCACACCACCGGGCATCTTGTAGCTGGAAGCTGCGTGACGCTCAGGGAACTGTTTGCGGTAGGAAATGTAGGAAATGAGAATCATTGCCCAGTTGAAGATTGACAGAATAGCGGCCACGGTGGTCACCAAGGTAAATGCACCAATCACCGAGTCACCCGAGTAAAGCAGAATGATGGATGAGAGAAGCAATACGGAAGTGAGGAATAGTGCGTTACGAGGTACACCGTTCTTACTAAGGAGAGCAAAAACTTTGGGGGCGGAGCCTTCTTCTGCAAGACCGTAGACCATACGCGAGGTGGAGAAGATACCGGAGTTAGCCGAGGACGCTGCAGAGGTGAGAACCACGAAGTTCACTACCGATGCCGCAGCTCCAAAACCTGCAAGGCTGAACATGGAGACGAAGGGGCTATTCTCAGGAACAATCTTGGTCCAGGGAGTCACCATGAGAATTACTGCCAGAGTCAGTACGTAAAAGAGAATAATACGAACAGGTACAGCGTTAATTGCCTTAGGCAAAGTGGTGTAAGGATCCTTGGTTTCCGCAGAAGTTGTACCTACAAGTTCAGAACCTAGGAATGCGAACAGCGCAATCTGGAAAGCACCGAGGAAGCCCATAGCACCCTTAGGGAACCATCCGCCGTGTTCCCAGAGGTTAGCGACGCGGGCGGTGTCACCGTTTTCAGGAGTGAAAGCAGTAGCGACCATGATGCCACCGACAATGATAAGGCCAATGATTGCAACAATCTTGATGATTGCGAACCAGAATTCGATTTCACCGAAGTTCTTCACTGAAGGAAGGTTCAGCGCGAGAAGCAAACCGATAATAACTAGCGCTGGTAGAAAGAGGGGAACATCTTCCCACCAGAATTTCACGTAGCCAGTAATTGCAATAACGTCCGCTACTGCAGTAACAACCCACATAAACCAGTAGGACCATCCGACAAAGAACCCGGCGCCGGGGCCAAGAATGTCGGATGCGAAGTCTGAGAAAGACTTATAAGACAAATTAGATAGGAGAAGCTCACCCATCGCGCGCAAAACCATGAAGATTGCAGCACCGATGATGATGTAGACGAAAAGAATGGATGAACCGGTCAGGCTAATAGTTTTGCCCGAGCCCATGAACAGACCGGTGCCGATTGCGCCACCGATTGCAATGAGCTGGATATGGCGGTTACTGAGACCTCTTTGTAGCGAGCCGTCTGATTCAACTTCAGCGACGTCGTTCTGTGCGTGACTGGGCACGTTACCTCCAGAATGTATGTAAACCATCTAGTTACGCATGGGGAAAACGGGAGTTTCTTCCGGTTGCAGATTGCGTAACACAGTGGTCCTAGTTACATCACAGATTAGACGAATTTCCCAGACGTTGCCAACCTCAAAGCCTCAAAAAGGTGTATTTCTCATGATGTGGCACAACTTAAAGATTCCTCATTTTGCGCCCCAATCAACACCATAAGATGGCATACACTGTAAGTACGCTTATAAAATTTTGAAATTAGGAGTAATAATGTCTTTTCTTTCAAACGTTGCACTTCGCTCTACTACCGGTGCCTTCATTTTGAATTCAGGCCTGGGCAAGCTCAATGCTGACGAAGAAACCTATAAGTGGTTGCAGGATATGGGTTCTAAAGCTGTACCTAGCTTGTCCACTCTCTCCCCCACTACTTTCGGCAAGGGTCTCGCTTACTCCGAAATTGCGCTGGGTAGCGCGCTACTTTGCCCCGTAGTTACCGCCAAAATTGCAGGTCTTGGTCTTACCGCATTTTCCGCGGGATTGCTCACCATGTACCTCAACGATGACAGCCTCACCCTCGACGACGGCGTCCGCCCCTCCCAAGAAGGTATGAGCTACGCCAAGGATATTGCTTTCCTCGGCTCCGGTCTTGCATTGGCTCTCTCGCGCAAAAAGAAGTAAAACGCACCTCGCCCCACGGTTCGCACCAGAGTGTTTTGCCTTACCCTTGCAATATTTTTCACGAATGTAGGTGCTCTTGAATTATTTTCCGTGTAAAGTCTTTTCTTGAAAACAAACCTTATTCTGAAAGGAAAATGACATGTCATTTCTCTCCAATCTTGCATTGCGCTCCACCACTGGCGCCCTCATCCTGAACTCCGGCATCGGCAAGCTCGGCATGGACGAAGGCACCTACGGCTACCTCCAGCAGATGGCTAAGGTAGGCGTTCCCCAGGTTGAGAAGCTTTCCGCTAACACCTTCGGCAAGTCACTTGCTTACGGCGAAACCGCTTTGGGTGCAGCACTCCTTCTTCCCGTTATTCCCGCAAAGCTCGCTGGCTTGGGTCTGACCGTATTCTCCGCTGGCATGCTCACCATGTACTTCGGTGACGAAAACATGACCATGGAAGACGGCATCCGCCCCTCCCAGGAAGGCACTGCGCTGGCTAAGGACTTCGTTCTTCTCGGCGCTGGCTTGGCTCTGCTTCTTTCCAAGAAGAAGAAGTAATAACTTTTTGTTGACTGAATGCTCTGTTGCTCTTTGAGCGGCAGAGCATTTTTTGTGCTTTAAACTAGAGAGGTTGTTCCCGGGTGGTGCTTTGAGTTTCCGCAGGTACCCGGCATATTAAAGGAGAATCCCTTATGGAAACCAATAAGCAAAAGGCAGATTTTGCGGCTCAAGAAGAGTTGCGCGAGCAGGGTATTGAGCCTACCGAGCAAGAAACTCCCGAAAAGTTTCACCGGCAGCCACTCTCGTTTGTCCGTCGTGGCGATCGACTCACCGGACGCCGCTTGAAGGCGTGGGAAGATTTCTCCCCTACCCATGTGTTGGATTTGCCGCGCCTTTTGACCGACACATCGGTGGCACCCGAGGCTGAGTTCGATGCCGAAAAAATTTATGGTCGCACCGCTCCCCTGACCGTGGAGGTTGGCTCCGGCTTAGGTGAGGCGATTGTTCATCGCGCGGCGCAGCAGCCTGAGCGTAACTTTTTGGCGGTTGAGGTTTACACTCCCGGCATTGCAGATTTGTTGCGCAAAATGGCGGCAGAGGGTGTGGAGAACGTACGGGTGGCACAGGCAAATGCACCAGAGCTTTTGGACAACATGTTTGATGAAGACTCTATTGATGAGCTGTGGGTTTTCTTCCCGGACCCCTGGCATAAGACTCGCCACCATAAACGCCGCCTGATTTCACCGGAATTCGCCGATAAGGTAGCTCGCGTCTTGAAGCCCGGTGCTACCTGGCGTTTAGCAACCGACTGGGAAGAATACGCGATTGTAATGCGAGACGTTTTGGATGCTCACCCCGATTTCGAAAACCTGCACTCTGGTGAGGGCGCTACCGAGCAGGATCCTGCTGGCGGCTGGGCTCCCCGATGGGACGGTCGCGTGCTGACATCGTTTGAGCGCAAAGCCGGCGAAGCTGGACGGCGGGCCCACGACCTGACGTATCGACGTCGCTAATTTAACGAGCAAGGGTCACTAAATCCGTAGAAGGGCACTTATTTCAGTGCCCTTCTACGGATTTAGTGACCCAGAGGAATTCACGCTTTAAGGCAGACGGCGTCGTCGAGCTACAGCAGGACTACTTCGACAAGTCGAACCACTCGCCGCCGGCATTACCGTAGTCATTGTTTACATATTCAGGATGAGAGTTCACGACCGTGCTATTGCCGACATAAATAGAGTTACCGCGACTAATCTGCGGCTGGTTACCAGAAATAGGATGCACGCGAAAGACTTTAGGATAAGCCCAGGCAGTACCTAGGATCACCTGAACGGCAACAAACAATAAAACTGCATCAGAAAATATCATGGGGGAACAATCTGCTGGAAAAATGGGGGATGTCGATTGGGGGGGAAATCAACACCTATTTAGTTTACACGTAAAGTAAATATTTTCAATTATTTCCAGTAGATTTCCATCACAGCGAGAATTTATTTGCCTCCGCGATTAGGGCGATATAGAACTACTGCCTGCGAACGAGGCTTACCCGCCGGGCGCTTACCGCGCGCCAAATGCACTACCTCACCGCGCGACCCCGCAGCGAAGACCCGCGAGGATTCCGCCAACTTAGCATGTGCGACGTCCAGCTCCTGCGCCATCTCCTGCATACGAGCATGCATCTCATCCAACTGATTCTGCAAGCCCATAATGCGCTTAATACCCTCTAAAGAAACGCCTGCCTGCGAAAGATCCTGTATTTCCTGCAGCTTCTCGACGTCCCGTTGCGAGTAACGACGGGCGCGCCCCGGAGCACGCGACGGCTCAACCAGACCCATGCGATCATACTGGCGTAAAGTCTGGGGGTGCATACCCGCAAGCTCAGCAGCAATCGAAATAACGTAAACCGGTCGGTCTGATCCTAAAGCCATCTGTTACTGCGCCGCCTTCCTCATCAAATCGCTGCGAACATCCCCTTGAGGAGCCAGCTTCAAGAACTCAGCAAATGCAGTTTTCGCCTCATCCGTGAGATTCTGAGGTAGCTCAACTTCAGGGATAACAATCAAGTTGCCGGTGCCCTTTGCTGTCTTAAACCCGCGGGCTTTGGCGCGCATCTTTTGGCCTGCTGGAGCACCTGCCTGCAAACGTAATTTCACGCTCTTACCGTCGGGAGTAGGTACTTCGAGTACGGCACCCTCCACGGCTTCCTGCAAGGAAACAGGAACATGAACCACTACGTCGTTGCCATCGCGCTCAAAAACAGGGTGCGAATCCACGAAAACGTGAACAATCAAATCGCCTGCTCCGCCAGGGCCTTGCTGTCCCTTGCCTCGTAGTTTGAGCTTCTGACCGTCTTTGACGCCGGCAGGAATACGAATCTTAGTCGTTGCTCCCGACGGCAAGGTCACTGATCGTTCGGTACCGTTGAAGGAATCCTTGAATGAGATACGAGCATTTGCCTCAACGTCGGCACCCTTGCGAGGAGCCTGCTGAAACCCGCCGCCAAAGTTGGAGCCACCACCAAAGCCGCCGAACCCTCCGGCGCCACCACCGAACATTCCACCGAGCAAATCCTCAATGTTAATGTTTTGACCACCGCCGGACTGGCTAAAGTGAACGTTTTGCCCGCCGGGGAACCCTCCCCCGAAGCCACCGGGGAATCCGCCACCCTGGGCGCCAGCAAAACCAGCGGCACCATACTTGCGGATCTGGTCGTATTCCTCGCGATCCTTCTTATCAGACAGGACGTCGTAAGCCTCAGCTACTTCTTTGAACTTCCGCTCTGCCTCGGCATCTCCAGGGTGTTGGTCGGGGTGATACTTGCGCGCTAGCTTGCGGTAAGCCTTTTTGATGTCTGCATCGGAGGCGTCTTCAGCTACCCCCAGCACCTTATAAAAATCTTGATTAAGCCAGTTTTCACTTGCCATCGAACGCCTCCTTATCTCAGCGTAGGTAAATCTCTTTTAAGTCTTCTCAAAAAAATATTATTGCTTTTCATAGAATGGGCGGGCTCGAGAACTTCGAGCCCGCCCCAATCTAGCTTGATGGGCTATCTCAGCCCGATTTTATTCAGCAGTAGCAACAGCTACCTGAGCCGAACGCACCACGCGGTCTTTGACCTTGTAGCCGTTCCGCAGAACCATCGACACATGATCGGGTTCAACCTCAGAAGTAGGCTGCTGAAGAACCGCCTCGTGAACCTTCGGATCGAAAGCCTCGCCGACTTCACCGAAACGCTCCATGCCGTGCTTGCCCAAAGTTTCTTCAAGCTTGCGGGCAATGGCGGCAAAGGGACCATCTTCCAAATCGCCGTGCTGACGAGCGGCATCAATATCATCGATGACTGGAAGGAGCGCGCTCACAAAATCTGCCATCACAAATTCGCGAAGCTGCTCTTTTTCCTTAGCACTGCGATTCTTGAAGTTAGTGAACTCCGCCTGCAAACGTCGAAGATCCTCAAGTCGCTCAGCTGCCAGCTTTTCGTTTTCGTCGACCGAATCCTCCACCGAGGCTTCTTCGGGTGCCGTAGCAGATTCTTCCTCTACTACGGCGTCCTCAGATACACCTTCGGCTTCTGGGTGGCCTTCAGCGGAGGGCGCCTCGAAAGCGTCTTCCAAAGGGTCATTGCCCTGCTGCTCGTTGGTGTTTTCAGCCATGATTAGTTCTTCTTCTCGTCTTCGTCGTCGATTACTTCTGCATCCACTACGTCGTCGTCATCAGCCTGTGCAGAGGAGTCGCCGTTAGCGGCCTCTGCCTGAGCGGAAGCGTAGATAGCCTCGCCCAGTTTAGTCTGGGACTGCTGTAGCTTCTCAAAAGCGGACTTTACTGCGTCGTCGTCGTCACCTTCAAGAGCTGCCTTGACTGCGTCGACGTCGCCCTGAACCTCAGTCTTGACATCATCGGGAAGCTTGTCGCCATTTTCCTTGATGAGCTTCTCGATGGAGTAAGCGGAAGTCTCAGCCTGGTTGCGGGTCTCAGCAGCTTCACGGCGCGCCTTGTCCTGCTCAGCGTGAGCTTCGGCATCCTTGACCATGCGATCGATGTCATCCTTGGACAGCGAGGTGCCGCCGGTGATGGTCATCGACTGCTCGGTGCCGGTGCCCTTGTCCTTAGCGGATACATGGACGATACCGTTAGCATCGATATCAAAGGTAACCTCAACCTGAGGAACACCGCGAGGAGCAGGCGCAATACCGGTCAGCTCGAAGGTACCGAGGTTCTTGTTATCGCGAGTGAATTCACGCTCACCCTGGAATACCTGAATCGATACTGAAGGCTGGTTATCCTCAGCGGTAGTGAAGGTTTCACTGCGCTTGGTGGGGATAGCGGTGTTGCGGTCAATCAGCTTGGTCATGACGCCGCCCTTAGTCTCAATACCGAGAGAAAGCGGGGTAACGTCAATCAGCAGAACATCCTTGCGGTCGCCCTTCAGAACGCCAGCCTGAACAGCTGCACCCATTGCAACAACTTCATCGGGGTTGACGCCCTTGTTGGGTTCGCGGCCACCGGTGAGCTCCTTGACAACCTCAGCCACAGCAGGCATACGGGTTGAACCACCAACGAGAATGACGTGTGCAATCTCGGAGATGGATACTCCGGCTTCCTTGATGACGTCGTTGAAAGGCTTCTTGGTGCGTTCCAACAAGTCTGCAGTCATGTCCTGGAACTTAGCACGGGTCAGCTTCTCGTCCAAGTGAATGGGACCCTCAGGAGTTACCGAGAGGTACTGCAGTGAAATGTTAGTGGAGGTAGCTGAAGAAAGTTCCTTCTTAGCCTGCTCTGCTGCTTCACGCAGACGCTGAAGAGCAATCTTGTCCTTGGAAAGATCTGCGCCGGTCTTGGACTTGACCTGCTCAAGCAGCCAGTCAACGATGCGCTGATCCCAGTCGTCACCACCAAGGCGGTTGTCGCCTGAAGTTGCACGAACCTGAATGGTGGAGAAGCCGTCTTCGTCCTTACCAACTTCAAGGAGCGAGACGTCGAAAGTACCGCCACCGAGGTCGAATACGAGGATGAGTTCGTCTTCCTTGCCCTTATCCAGGCCGTATGCAAGAGCTGCGGCGGTGGGCTCGTTGACGATACGCAGAACGTTCAGACCCGCGATTTCGCCAGCTTCTTTGGTTGCCTGACGCTCAGCGTCGTTGAAGTATGCAGGAACGGTGATAACCGCATCGGTCACCTTGTCATTCAGGTATGACTCGGCGTCGCCCTTCAGCTTCATCAAAATACGAGCTGAGATTTCCTGGGGGGTGTACTTCTTGCCGTCAATGTCGGTGGTCCAATCAGTGCCCATATGGCGCTTGACGGATGCGATGGTGCGGTCAACGTTGGTGACTGCCTGAC
This sequence comes from Rothia sp. ND6WE1A, assembly GCF_001683935.1. Classification (NCBI taxonomy): domain Bacteria; kingdom Bacillati; phylum Actinomycetota; class Actinomycetes; order Micrococcales; family Micrococcaceae; genus Rothia; species Rothia sp. ND6WE1A. Next base: position 34,680 of record NZ_LXTU01000038.1, read on the forward strand.
GCTTTGCGACGTCACCTACCAAAACTTCGCCGTCTTTGCTGAATGCAACGACGGAGGGGGTGGTGCGAGCGCCTTCTGAGTTTGCAATAACCTCAGGTTCGCCACCTTCAAGTACTGAAACGACTGAGTTGGTGGTACCGAGGTCAATACCTACTGCACGTGCCATGTGTTTTCTCCTTAGTGAGTTCGTATATTTAAATCTTTTGCAAAACCGGCGAGTCTCTAAAGTTGAGTGCTCGTTTCGCTTTTGCCTTGATACAAGTCTCTCATATTTGGGGAGAATGTCAATAGAGTTGAGTCAGATAAGCTCAACTTTTATTCGTTAGACCATAGCAAGGTAGTATTTTGCGGTCTCAAAACCCTGATTTTGAGCGGTTTTTAGGCAGAAATTAAGAGAATTTCACCCTCAGAGAACATAACCAAAATTGAGTTAATATCGCTCAACTTATTGAAAAGTCACCAAAAGATTGGCCCGCTTTCGCTCCTCTGTGCAGATGCAAAAAGTCCCGTGATCTTTGTGTGGAGATCACGGGACTTTAAGTCGTTCTTCGAACCGTCGAAGCAATCTGAAGAGCCTATACCGGGTGCTGCCCCGGCTTCTGCTCCAGGTAAAACCACTGAACAGATTCGGCTCACAGTAAAATGTGTGTACCGCAAAGACTATACACAGGTTTATCAAGAAATCCTAAGGTATTTTGGTGCAATAGCCACTTGAGTAGGTATTTATTCAAGCCCCTTACGCATTGATTGAAAGAGAGTCTAACGATGTACAAAATTATGACAGTCTGCACCGGCAATATTTGCCGCTCTCCCACCGGGGAATTTCTTCTCAAAGATGCCGCTAAGAAGGCAGGGCTCGACGTCGAAGTCACCTCTTCTGGCATCTCCGATGAAGAACACGGTAACCCAATTGATCGCCGTGCAGCGAAAGTTCTCAATGAGCTCAACATCAATACTTCCGCTCATCGTGCCCAGCAGTTCACCGTGTCCCAGCTCGATGCTCAAGATTTGATTCTGGCGATGGATTTGAACCACTATCGTGCACTCATGCGAATGGCGAGCACCGATGAGCAACGCAAAAAAATCCATCTTATGCGCGAGTTCGACCCTGAAGTTGCAGACCAAGAACACGATTCTTTGGGAATCTACGACCCCTGGTACGGCAGTCAGGAAGACTTCTATACAACTTTTGACATGATTAAAAACGCCGTTCCCGGTGTAATTGACCATGTCAAAAAGCAGATTGAAGACTAAAGGAACAAGGCGGCCCCACAAAAGTACATTCTTCCGGCAAAAGTACAAGCTCGAACGTGTATTTTTGCTGAAATTGTGTACTTTTCTCGTTATTTTCAGGAAGCTGTCATGCGCATTTCATCACCCCAAATCATCGCCGAAGATGATGCAGTCAATCTTTTGCGCGATCACATTTGCGAACGCGCACGTCAGACTAACAAATTGCTCGTCGTGGGTATCGATGGACGCTCGGGCGCCGGCAAAACAACCCTCGCTGCAAATCTTGCGCATTTATTAGGTGCTGACTTTCCGGCTGTCACGCTTTTTCACCTAGAAGATATGTATCAGGGGTGGGAGGGGCTTGCACCTGCTATTGCCGACTGGTCTTCATTAGTTAATCAACTGCGCGAATCTGACTGTGGCACCTGGACTGGATGGGACTGGGAAACGTCAACACCCCTGCCCCGCCAAAAGTTATGTATAAAGCAAGAACCAGTCGAACCCGCCATCTTGATTGGCGAGGGCGTGGGTGCTTTCTGCGCCGACATCGATATCACATGCTGGGTCGAACGCCCCGACCACGAACGAAAAGCCGCAGCCCTGGTGCGCGATGGGGAAACCTACCGCCCCTTCTGGGATATATGGGCGCAACAGGAGCAAGAGCTCTTTAAAACCCAGGAACACCACTACTCAACCGCTGATTTCATCGTCCGCCCACAGAGTTAGAATAGTGACCATGACAACAGTTGTAATGCTCACCGAAGACCACCCTAACGGTGTTCTGGTAGATGCGTCTAAGCCTCTCATCAACATTGAAGACCAGGGATTGACGCGCGGCGACGGCGTCTTCGAAACCATGCTTGCCGCCAATCGCACAGTACGCAAGCTCGATATGCACCTGAGTCGGCTCACAAATTCTGCCCGCATGTTGGATTTACCGGCGCCCAATCAGAATGCGCTAACCCAGGCGATTGAGCTGGGGCTCAAAGAAGCTGCAGAGGGCCCACAAACGGTGCTGGGCTCCGAAGAACACGTTGTCAAAATTATTATTTCCCGCGGTACTGCCGAGGAAGGTGCTCACAGCTGGATTACTGTAGCTCCAGCGCCGCAATCTACCCTCGAGCAGCGCACAAACGGCGTCAAAGCACTTACTCTGCCACGCGGGCATGACCCAGCAGAGGACGGTAGCTACCCCTGGCTTCTCACCGGTGCTAAAACGCTCTCCTACGCGCTCAATATGGCGGTTTTACGCTACGCCAAAAAGCAGGGTGCAGATGACGTCATCTTT
>NZ_LXTU01000042.1:0-10459 GCF_001683935.1 Rothia sp. ND6WE1A
TCCGTATGGAGAGTGAGCTCCGTACCGGTTCGCACAAGATGCGGTTGCACTTCGAGCAAGACATCGTTGATAACCGCCAGTAAATCAACCGGCGCGCAATCGAGCGTGGCGGAACCGGCGTCAAACCGCGAAATCTCCAGTAAATCTGCCAGCAACGAATCAAAGCGATCTACCTGGTGGTAAAGAAGCTCCGTGGGACGGCGGTACGCCGGATTCAAATCTTCACGACCGCTGTAGAGCATCTCCGCCGCCATACGGACGGTAGTCAAAGGGGTACGCAGCTCATGCGAAACGTCGGAAACGAATTGCTGCTGCATGCTAGAAAGGGTTTCCAGCTGAGAAATCTGGTTCTGTAACCCGTCTGCCATGCGGTTGAAGGAATGACCCAACCGAGACGTTTCGTTTTCCCCTCGCACAATCACACGCCGGTCAAGATCACCGGCTGCCAGTTTCTCGGCCGTTATAGCAGTGGAGGCAATAGGGCGGATAACCGTTCGCGTCACAAACCACACGATAGAAAGAACAACCACAAGCAGAATCAAGAATGCCAGCAGAATCACCAGGTTGATATACCGCATGGTCTGCTGGGACGCCGATAAGTCATACACCAGATAAAGACCATAGTCAGGGTTCTGGTGAATCTTGATAGACGTGCCTACAAATAGAACCGGATGCGTTACACCATTCTGAGTAATACTCGATGACTGCCAATAGATACCGCCGTCGTCCTTCCGCACTGCCTCATCCAGCTCCGCAGGAACCGCATCGGCAGTAATAGAAGGACCCTGGCTGTGAGCTGTAATTGAACCGGGATTATCTGGATCTCCGTGAGGCACCAAAATCCACTGCCGGCTAGAATCACTGCCGTCTATCTCAAGAACCGTCATAAAGCGCAGAACGTCGCGTTCAATCTCCGAATTTGCAGTGGCATCAGAGCTATCAAGAAGTGACTGAACATTCGTAAAGCCGCTCTTAGATTCTTCCAGTGCTTGGTTGAGACGACCATCAAACAGAGAATTAGCAATCTGATGTGTCAAAAATGAACCCACGAAGATGAAAGCAATCATCATCAAAATACCGGCTGCCGACACAGCACGGAATTGAAGCGACTGTCGCCACAGTTGACGGGCAGTTTTAATAGGATGACGCCGAGGATTCAGTTCTGACGCTGGAGCTGCATTCACCTTCGGCAGTGGTGCGGTAATTGACACGAAGGGTAGTCCTAGCGGTGCGGTTTATCTGAAACGGCCTTATAACCTACGCCGCGCACAGTCAAAACAATCTGAGGGTTCTCAGGGTCCTGCTCAATCTTTGAACGCAGGCGCTGAATATGAACGTTGACCAAACGAGAATCAACCGATTTTTCGTAACCCCATACATTATCTAATAACGATTCGCGGGTCATTACTTGCCCCGGTTGCTGCGCCAAATTTGCCAGCAAATCAAACTCCAGAGGAGTCAGTGAGATGTTCTCTCCCCCGCGGCTGACGGTATGACCGGCGAGGTCTATCTCCAACCCGCCTACTAGCAGATGACCCTTGCTGTGCTCTTCTTTAGGACGCAGACGAGCACGTACGCGGGCTAACAGCTCAGCAGGTTTGAAGGGCTTGGCGATATAATCATCTGCACCGGCTTCAAGCCCCCGCACGACGTCCTCAGTATCGCTCTTGGCGGTCAACATGATGATAGGGACATCTGACTCCTGGCGAATCTGGGTGCACACCTCGATACCGTTCATACCCGGAAGCATAAAGTCGAGAAGGATGAGGTCCGGCTGGTGAGTACGGAAAGCATCAGCGGCTTGGTCGCCCGTCTCGCAAATAGCTGTTTCAAAGCCTTCTTGAGCTAGTACGATTCCGACCATCTCAGCCAGAGCTTCGTCGTCGTCCACGACGAGTATGGTTGCGTTCATTATTCTCCTCTGAAAAATCAGCAGACCCTCTCATCTTAGCGGGGTCCAAAATAAGTGTGAAAAGTTACTGGTCCTGCGCAATTTCGGAGACTGCCCGCGCCGTCTCGGTCAGATGTCTTAGCACCGCTGTAGCCTGCGGGGAGGAAATTTCAGAGAGGTCTCCTCGCTCCGTCAAGGTCAGACCGCTTAACTGGTCAGCAGAGAGGCCTACCGTCCGCCAGGATTTCCACAGCGAATGGGCAAGAGATGAAACACTCTGAACTTGGTGGGTATCTGCTACCCCCAGCCATACCTGCTGCCCCGCTTCAATCAGGGTGGCTACTTTCTCCCAATCCCTTTCTTCAAAATTTTTGGAAGAAAATGCGCTTGCGTTTACAGTCGATTGCAAACTGGCAAGGTATGGGTGGGGTGCATTCGCAACTGCAGTGAAAACATTGTGGTTCTTCATCTCCTGTGCCAGTAGTTCGTAGCTACTCTCTAATATCTCAGGTTTGATTGCCCGATACGTTCTCAACCCGCTTGCTGTTGAGATTTGACCGGCCATCGCTGCTCCCAAATCCGGTTCATCGAACTGGATAATGATTTGCTCATCCGGCACAGCCTCACGCACCAGTTTGAGCCAAGAACCAAGACCGGCAATGAAAGCATCCCGAATATCTCGTACCGCACCGTAATCTGCGATGGCGCGCTCCCCCTGCGGCAGATGCAAAGAAGAAGCAAGAGTAAAGGGACCGCAGAATTGCAGTTTCAGAGCATTGCCGGAAGCGCTTTCTTTGCCCACGGTATCTGCCAGAGCATTTAAATCAGAGGTGAAGAGCGAACGCGCTTTTTCTGCTTCCCGGGAGTAGCCAGAAACCAACCGCCACCCGAAAGAAGCTCCATCTGCTTCGAGGCCGTCCAACACAGCGATACTTCGAGCCAACGTCGACGCCGCATAACCCCGATCAGGTAAAGCAGGAAGATACGACAGATGTGGTGACCCCAATTCACCGCGCACGCGATGGACTGTATCGATGACATCGCTACCCGACCAGTTCCCCAACCCCGTACAACGTACAAAATACCGCTGGTCAAACGTTACACCGGCGTCCATCCCCTGCTTCTGGCTCAGCATTTCATGATCGATGCTGGCATACTGGGCGATTCTTTGAACTCGCGGCATACACGGCTCCTCATAAAGGATGAGCTAGTTAGCTGCCTCTCGGGCAATCTGCTCATGATGTTTGATGACTTCGGAAATAATAAAGTTCAAAAACTTCTCGGCAAATTCAGGATCCAACTCTGCTGCTTCAGCAAACGACCGCAACCGCCTAATTTGTTCTTCTTCACGTTTGGGGTCACCGGCAGGTAAGGAATGCTCAGCTTTGAGAAGCCCCACCTTTTGGGTGGCTCTAAATCGCTCTGCCAAAATATAAACCAAGCTGGCGTCAAGATTATCAATGGTTCGGCGAATGCTGAGCAACTCAGCCATCACAGAATCATCGGCGGTATTCTGCAAACTTGAAGCATTCTGATTGAAATCTTCATTAGCTTTAATTTCTTGTGAAGCGCTCATGATGCAATCCTAATCGATAGGAGAAAAATGCTCCTTTTCCCTTCTCAAAGAAAGGAGCAACTTCCCTCATCTATCAGGGCCTTATGCTGCCTGGATATCTGCGCGGTTCAATGAATACGCCCGGTTAATAGTTGCCTGCCCCAAGACTCTGGTGCCCTGGTACATCACTACCGTTTGACCGGGAGCTACACCCTTGAGTCCTTCTTTGAGACGAACCACGATTTCCAAACGTAGCTTTCCAGCTTCCACAGATTCGTCGTCCTCCACCCATTCCATATGAGCAGCAGAAAGCACGGGATCGGCATGCGCCCTCACCTGGGAGGTAATTTCGAATTCTGCGCTCTGAGCGCCCAGTTCCGGCGTCTTTTCGAGGAACTCGGTGACTTCGGCAATAGGCAGACCCGCCCAGGTTGCACGAATCCCACGAATCTCATCAACGGCAAGTAACTCACGGGAACCTACAATAACTTCGTTTGTTTTGGGTTTGACTTCCAGCACAAACCGCGGCTTACCATCTGCTGCCGGACGCCCCAGGGCCAGCCCCTTGCGCTGGCCCACGGTAAATGCCTGAGCGCCGGTATGGTGACCTAAAACGTTACCCTCGGTGTCCTTAATTTCACCTTCACGCAGCGCAATATGATCACCTAGCCAAGCGCGAGTATCCCCTTCAGGGATAAAGCAGATGTCATAGGAATCAGGCTTCTTCGCTACCGAAAAACCGCGTTCAGCAGCTTCGGCGCGCACTTCGTCTTTTGAGGGGGTATCCGCCAGCGGGAACCACGCGTGTTTGAGTTGCTCGTGAGTAAGTACACCCAATACATAGGACTGGTCTTTTGCCCAGGTAGCTGCACGATGCAATTCGCGGTTGCCGTCTTTATCAGCTATCACTTTGGCGTAGTGTCCCGTCACTACGGCGTCGAAGCCCAAGGCAACAGCTTTTTCAAGGAGAGCTGCGAACTTAATTTTTTCGTTACAGCGCATGCAGGGGTTAGGTGTGCGCCCGTGCTCGTATTCAGAGATGAAATCATCAACGACGTCCTCTTTAAAGCGCTCGGAAAAATCCCACACATAAAAAGGAATGCCCAGTTTGTCGCATACTCGGCGAGCGTCCATCGAATCCTCGATGGTGCAACAGCCGCGGCTACCGGTGCGCAAAGTACCGGGCATCCGCGAGAGGGCAAGATGCACTCCGACGACGTCGTGACCGGCATCTACCGCACGGGCTGCGGCAACTGCCGAATCGACTCCGCCACTCATTGCTGCCAAAATCTTCATAAAAATCCTTCTGTATATGGCACGCCCACAGCGCACCTTCAAGTCTGTGAAAAGTCAGAGCACTTTAGTGCCACATCGAAGCGTCAGGGGTACGTGCTGCCAATCCAGCCGAATATGCCTGTTTGAAAGCGGCAGGGAGTGCCTGCAGTAGCTGATCAATATCTTCAGCAGTGGTGCTGTGCCCCAGGGTGAATCGTTGAGCCCCGCGCGCTACTGTTTCCTCGACTCCCATAGCTAAGAGCACGTGAGAGGGGCGGGGTACGCCAGCGTTACAGGCTGATCCTGTGGAGCTCTCCACCCCTGCCATATCCAGCAAGAAGAGAAGCGAATCACCTTCGCACCCTTCAAAAGTGAAATGCGCGTTGGCAGGTAGCCGGTTCTGCGGACCATTCTCCATAATCTGCAAATCTGTTTCAGGTTCAGGACCCCGCAAGATTGCCTGAGGAATTTCTGTGCGGACTAATTTAATCAGGCGATTTCTCAAGAGAGCAATGCGGCGAGATTCTTCAGCAAGATTCTCGCTCCCCCACTGAGCTGCTACCCCAAAGCCTGCAATAGCGGCAGCATCGATAGTGCCCGAACGAACCGAACGTTCTTGTCCACCGCCGTGCTGAACGGGTGTCATCTTTGCCTGGCGCGTAGCGATGAGGGCTCCAATACCCATGGGCCCGCCAATCTTATGACCGGAGATAGCCATGGTGTCCACACCTGATTCTCGGAAGTTCACCTCAAGCGCGCAAAAAGCCTGCACGGCATCGGTATGAACGGGAATCCCATACTCATGAGCGATGGCGGTTATCTCAGCAATAGGCTGAACAGAACCCACCTCATTATTTGCCCACATCACCGTTACCAGTGCAACCGATTCAGGATCTTTCTCAATCAATGTTCGAACGCTGGCAGGATCTACTACTCCCTCAGAGTTGACGGGAATCCACTCTACGATGGCGTCGTCATGTTTTTCTAAAAATTCCGCAGCTTCCGATACCGCATGATGCTCAATAGCAGACACCAGAATACGGCGGACGGATGGATTCGCTTCCTTCCGGTTCCAGAAAAGTCCTTTTACCGCCAGGTTATCTGCCTCGGTGCCTCCGGAGGTAAAAATAACTTCCGCTGCATCGCAACCCACCGCCGAAGCGACCTGCTCTCTGGCAGCCTCTACCACAGCGCGAGCGCGGCGTCCTGCAGAGTGCAGGGAAGAAGGATTACCACCAACTCTCATTTGTTCCGCCACGGCATCAACAACGGGACCGAGGACGTCGGTCGTTGCGGCGTGGTCAAGATATACGCGAGAAGAACTCATAAGGGTGCCTTTTTTCGAGAGAGCTTTAGCTTGATTATTTTACGCTTCATTGAGAATTTAGCCCATGAGATGGTTCACGAATCACGTATTCATCTGCAGGCTTTATTTCATGCGCCTAGACTGAAGGGGTGTTTAAGATTCTTTTCTATACTCCTGAGATTCCCGGCAATACGGGAAATGCTATTCGTTTGGCTGCTATTACCGGTGCAGAACTTCATGTGGTGAAGCCGCTGGGGTTCAATTTTGAAGACGCTCATTTGCGCCGGGCGGGTCTTGATTACCATGATTTGGCGGTCATGACCGTGCACGAGACGTTGGAGGATGCGTGGGCGGCGCTTCTTCCCGCTCGTGTTTTTGCTTTCACCACCACAGCGGAGAAAAATTTTGCAGATGTGAAATACCGTGAGGGTGACGTGCTGATGTTCGGGCCCGAATCAGTGGGATTACCCGCTGAGGTTCAGCAGGCAGAGCAGATTACCGAGCGTGTGAAGATTCCTATGCTGGAAGGGCGACGCTCGCTTAACCTTGCCAATTCAGCATCAATTGCCGTGTATGAGGCATGGCGTCAGCTGGGGTTTGCCGGTTCCACTTTCGAATAGGAACCATCAGGTTTTCTAGAACCGCCAGTGAATCCTATAACAAAATCCCGGTCACTCATAATAATAAGTGACCGGGATTCCTGTTTTATCAACCAGTTCTAGGCCTGTGTACTGGTGCAGTGTTTACTTTTGGGCATCTTCAGAATTACCCAAAGTTACCTTGATTTCTTCGGTAGAATTTCCACGCTGAACTTTGACAGTGGCAGTGGAGCCGGCTGCCTGTTCGCGTACCGCTGCGGTCAATTCCATGGCTTCGCTTATTCGCTTACCGTTAAATTCGGTGACGACGTCGCCCTGTTTGAGCCCTGCTTTACCGGCAGCTTGTCCGCTAACGACGTCTTTGATAACTGCTCCGTCTCCAAAGGTATCCGAAGAATCATTGTCTCCAGGTGAGGTTGCTACTGAAGCACCCAGGTAGCCGTGGGTGGCATGCCCGTTGTCAATAATTTCTTGAGCAATTCGGCTTGCGGTGTTGATGGGAATGGCGAACCCTACACCGATGTTTCCCGAGGATGAGGAAGAAGATGACGAACCCGCAGAAGCAATTGCCACGTTAACACCGATGACCTCGCCTTGAGCGTTGACCAGCGCACCGCCGGAGTTACCGGGGTTAACCGCCGCGTCGGTCTGAATCACATTGATGGCAATACTGGACTGGGTCTGGGACTTCTGACTTTCTTGACCAGGAATTTCAAACTGAAAGGGTGATTCTTGGGAGCCGTACTGATCCGAAGATTCTTCTGAGTTATTAGGTGCCGCTGAGGATGCAACTTCGATCGTACGAGAAAGGGTGGAGATAATTCCATCGGTGACGGTATTCTGCAACCCCAGGGGTGCGCCGATAGCCAACGACGTATCTCCTACGTTCAGTTTGGATGAATCTCCCAAAGTTGCTGGGGTGATATTCATTCCTGCCGTATCAATTTTGATGACGGCAAGATCGCTCGTGGGGTCGGTTCCAACCAAAGTTGCCTTCTTGACAGTTCCATCTGACATCTGAACTTCAATATTGGCGTTATTAGCCGCGCCATCGAGGGTCACTACGTGTGTATTAGTCAGAATATGGCCTTCTCCATCTATGATGATGCCCGACCCAGACCCCTGCCCCGAATTGCTGGTTACCCCGATGGTAACGACCGACGGCGTCGCCTTAGCAGCAGCAGCGGTTACTTCATTGACTGAGTCCGTGTTATTGACAATAGTTGTGCCCGGATTCGTGGTACCCACCGTTGAGATACCGTTATCTGAGAGCAGAGCCGCCCCGGCTCCTGCACCGCCGCCTACGAGCGCAGCTATTAAAGCAGCACTAAGTAAAGCACCGGTTGAGTGTTTTTTTCGTGAGGTCGGCTGTGCTTGGACGGGCGTACCGTAACCCTGCCCGGTCCACTGGGACTGAGCCGAATAGGATGGTTGCTGCCCATACTGGGGATTCTCCTGATACCGACCGTCATACTGCTGGGTTTTCAGAGGAACGGTAGGGTCCGACGTTTGATTCCAAGCTTGTCCCTGGGCATTTTCAGTGGAGCCGTGAGCTCCCGGTGTATTTTGCACTCCAGGATTCTGATTCTCGCCCCAGGGGTCTTGAGTCATTGGATGAATTCCCTTCATATAAGAATAGTGGCGGCGTCAGTTGCCGTATTTCATGAATATGGTTCAACTATCTCGCACTCTACTGTGATGACTTTGTGTTTATTCTGTAAGTTTACTGAAAGCCAATTGTTGATTTTTGCAGGAAAGTGCGCCAGGGGCGAATACGGTGAATTCTCCCGTAACGGGTGCCACTTACCTCTAGAATATTGACTAAAGATTCTTAGTGCTCGCACCAAGAGCAGGATCCCCTTTTAGATCGAGAGGTCTCATGAAACTTCAACCTTCCGCCCGCATCGCATTAGCTTCTTGCGCCTCAATTGGAATTTTGTTTTCTGCACCGACTGCTTGGGCTCAGGCACCTATGGATTTGCAACCCTCGGTTCGTGTTGAAGACACCACCGGTGCTCTGGGGAATACTTCGGGGCTCAAGAATTCCATATCCCAGTTAGCAGATGAACATCAGATCAATCTGTTTGTGGTGACCATCGATCAGTTTGAATCGCCCTCAAATTCTGAGCAGTGGGCTCAAAAATTTGGTTCGATGAATAATCTGGGGAGTAACGATGTCCTCTTGGTCATCGCCACCGACGACCGTCAAGCATATTTTGCACCCGGCGGCAATGGGCTCCTCTCTACCTCGGATGTCAACGAGATCTATCAGAACAACATCTTTCCTCAGCTCAAAAAATCTGATTATTCAGCAGCTGCCTCAGCGGCTGTGCAAGGAATTGATGAAAAGCTCTCAGGTGGCGCTACTACCTCTGATAACGGTAGCGGATCTGTTGGCGGTGTAGCAACCAGTGTGGGCGTTTTGGGTGGTGTTGCAGCGCTTGCTGTCGGTGGCGCCTGGATGGTCAGTCGACGTCGTAAATCTGCAAACTCAAATTCTGCTCCTGGGCAGTTCGACCGTCCACAGACCCAGCAAACTCTCGTCCCCATCCCCCAGCTGCGTAAAGAAGCGGGGAACATGCTGGTGCAGGTGGACGACGCTATAGTCCACTCTGAACAAGAGGTTGAGTTCGCACGCTTGCAATACGGAGAATCAGAGGTCGCTCCCTTCGTGACAGCCATTGAGAGCGCTAAAGCGCATATGCAACGCTCCTTCCAGTTGCAGAAACAACTCGATGACACGATTCCGGATACCGAAGAAGAACAGCGCGCCTGGCTGGGAGAAATTATCAGCCGCACCAAAGACGCCTACCGCGCGCTAGAAGAGCAGAAGCAAAACTTCACTAATCTGCGCCAGTTAGAACAAAATGCACCGCAAATTCTCCAAGCTCTGGAGGGTCGCTTCAGCGAGACAGAACAGCTCTTTCCTACCGCTGAACAGTCGCTGGAGAAAATCCGCTCGCTGTACGCCGACTCGGCGGTCACTCCGGTTGCCGATAACGTTCAAGAAGCTCACAAACGTTTGGACTTCGCTCGAACGAGCATGAGCCAGGCACAGACTCATATGGATTCCAACAGATCAGAAGCTGTACTAGAAATTCGTGCTGCGGAAGAAGCTGTTGGCCAGGCCAAGGGACTTCTTGAATCAGTCACCCACCGGGAGCTGGAGCTAGCAAAGACTAAAGAATCGCTTGATTCGGCAATTTTGGTTGCCGAGCGAGATGTCGCTCAAGCACGCGAACTCTCCAAGTTTGCCAATACAGGCGAACTTGCCGGCGCTGCCGCCGGAGTTTCTGCCGTCATCGATCAGATCCGAGCCGAATCTGCCGCGCCAAAATCCGATCCCCTCGCTTTGAGCCGCAAACTGACCGAAGTACGTTCTGACCTTGATAGAGCACTCAATAATGTGCGCGAGGTTCAAGACCGCCAACGAGCAGCAGGCGATACCTTACAGCACACTCTCGTATCTGCTCAGGCGCAAGTTTCTTCTGCCTCAGAATATGTATGGGCTCGTCGCGGCGGGGTCAGCGCAGAAGCACGCACCAAGCTTCGCGAAGCAGAACGAAATCTTGCAGAGGCTCAGAGCTTGCAACGCACCGATCCCATGGAAGCTCTGAACTATGCCAATAACGCTATTCGTTTAGCGAACGATGCACAGAATCTCGCTCAGGCCGATGTCGATTCTTTCACCCGCAGCAATATGGGTTATGGCAATCGCGGCGGGGTCGATTTAGGTTCTGCCATGCTCGGCGGCATCTTGATGGGTTCTCTCTTTGGAGGAAATCACTCAGGCGGCGGTATGTTCGGTGGCGGCGGAGGCTTCGGAGGGGGCT
>NZ_LXTU01000048.1:0-841 GCF_001683935.1 Rothia sp. ND6WE1A
TCTTATTTTTGCCGCTGGTGGGGCCGTTGTCTAGTTGGTGGGGTGTGGGTGTGTTCCTACTTTTGAATAAGCCTCAATGCGTAATACTCCGCAATGCGCGCGGAAAGAACAAGACCTGAGTCATTAAAAGTTATTACAGCATCGGGTTTTCCAACTGTTTTATCGATAGATTGAATAATTAAATCAAAATCATTCAAGTTTGGTAATATAATCGTTTTGTCAGCTATAGAAGCACCTTGATTGAATGGCGTATCTATTAAAATAACTTCCCATCCCATTCTAAAAAAAGTGCGATATGCCTGAACTCTGCTAGTGAGCGGATATCCAGTTTTAACTACAATAAGCTTCTTCATTGATAACCTTTTCTAAGATAGTTCTTAACCCAGATGATGCAGATAGGAATAAGTAACAAAACAGCGAGATATGCCCATCCAATATTATATCCAGTCATCAGTTGACCTTTTTGAAGAATAATCCCTCCCATAAAACCTCCGACTAGGGAACCAACACCGAGGGAGACAAAAGAAATACTAAGAACCTTTCCAATATTATTAGAAGAAACACTTTGGGTAACCCATGTGTCAATTGCTGGAGCAGCAAAGACAACACCCATTGCATTTAAAATTGAAAAGCTTATTACATCATGAATCCTCATAGATGGTGTTGAAAGAATAAATAAAGAAGTACACAAAAAAATCTGGCCAATTAATATTCTTGCAACTGGCGATAGGCGCAAAAATGATGATAATTTTTCTATTGGGATTTGAGAAACTATTACCAAAATAGCATTTATTGAAAAAATTAAACCAAGTAAATATGTCAGATTTTGCTGTTTCATCAA